>DAIPLE010000006.1:0-23693 GCA_036769425.1 Actinomycetota bacterium | reverse complement strand
AGCTCGGCCATGGTGCGGAGCAGGTCGAGATCGTCGCCGTCGTACGCGTCCCGCCCGTACTCGGCGGGGTCGCGAAGCAGCCCCGACGTGCGCAGCGCCGAGCAGAGGTCGCGGTCGATCCCCGCCCGTTCGATCAGCTCGTCGAGGGTGTAGGTCCGCGCCTCACCCCGGTCGGCGAAAATGCCCTCCACGAGGCTCTGGTCCCGGTCCAACAGGGTGCGGATCGCGGCCAGGGAGAAGCCCCGGCCTTGCAGGTCCCGGATCCGCTCGAGGCGCTCGAGGTGGACCGGGCCGTAGAGCTTGACCCGGCCGGCCCGTTCGCCTTCGGGAAGGAGGGCCTCGCGCTGGTAGTAGCGGACGGTGTCGACCGTCGCGTCCGCCCGGTGGGCGAGATCGTCGATGCGCCAGGCGCAGGTCATGGGGGGTCCCAGGATGGCCGCTCGAGGCGGGCCGGGTCTGTGACGTCCGTCACGGACCTTGACAGGGACTACCCTAAGAGTAGAAACTCTCTGAGTCAAGACACTCGACCTTGTGCTCGAATGCGCAAGGCGGTGTCGAAGGAGTGAGAGGAGAGGCCGATGGCCACCACCAGCGTACGAGAGCGGGAACGGGCATTGGCCTGGATCGCGTCCCAGCTCTGCTGGGAGCGGACCCTCGCCGGCCTGCGGGGAGACGCCGAACTGCACGTCGACGAACGTCAGGCTGCCTGACCCGCGTGCCGATACAGAACTGACGCCGTTTCGCGACGGCGGGTCTCCCCCCGTCCCGTCGTCGCCGGCGTCATGGGCCCGGCCCTTCCAAGGGCCGGGCTCTTTACTATCCGGGGTCGGTTCGGACCCAGCGGGGGAGCGCGACGTCCTCGACGGTCGCGAAGACGACCCGCACCGGTTCCCCAACCCGGATGGTCTCGGGATCCACCTCGTTGATCGGGCCGGCCGCGCTCGTCACCAGGTTGCCGACCATGCGGATCGTCGGGTCCTGGTCGAGGGTGACGACGATCACGTTGTACGGCGCCAGCTCGGCGTAGGCGGGCAAGAGCGGCGGGTGCGCCACCACGAACGACCACACCGACGCGCGCCCTGATGTCGGGACCCAGTGCAGCGCGACGGACTGGCAGTGCGGGCACATCGGCCGAGGCGGGAAGCGCCACCGCCCGCAGCCGTCGCAGGCCTGGACGAGCAGCTCGCCGCGCCGACAGCCGGCCCAGAACTCGGCGCTGTCCTCACTGTCGAGGTCAGGGAGCACGAACCCGGTCTCCATGCCGCTCAGTTTCTCAACAGCAGGGCGCTGGTCGGGACACCCTCGCCGCTCGTCACCAGGCACGTGTCGGCACCCTCAACCTGGCTGGTCGAGGTGCCGCGCATCTGGCGCACACCTTCGAGCACGAGGTTGAAGCCATGCACGTACGCCTCGGACATCCCACCCCCGCTGGTGTTCGTGGGGAGACGCCCGTCGGGCCACTCGAGCGCGCCGCCGTCGGTGAACGGACCACCCTCACCCCGTTCGCAGAACCCGTACCCCTCGAGGGATAGTGGGACCAGCGGACTGAAGGCGTCGTAGATCTGCGCCACCTTCACGTCGGCGGGCCCGAACTCGGCTCCGCGCCACAGCTGGCGGGCCGCGGCCCACGACGGGCCCTCCAACGGGTCGTGGTTGAAGTAGTTGATCATCGTCTGATGCTGGCGCGGCAGGCCCTGCGCGCCGGAGTGCACGTACACCGGTCGCCGCGGCAGGTCGACGGCGCGGTCGGCGCCGACGAGGACCACCGCCAGCGCCCCGTCGGTCTCGAGACAGTTGTCGAACAGGCACAACGGCTCGGAGATCCACCGGGCGTCGAGGTACTGCTCCCGGCTGAGCGGCTTGTCGTGCATCGTCGCCACCGGATTTCGGTTGGCGTGCTTGCGAAACGCGAGGGCGACGTTGGCGAGGTGGTCCCGGGTGGCGCCGTACTCGTGCATGTAGCGGCGGGTGAGCATCGCGACCTCATCCACGGGGCGGAGCAACCCGAAGGGGCGACTCCATTGCCAGTGGTCATCGAGTCGTCGCGGGACTTGGGCCCATGGGCGACTCGACTTCGCGGCCCGCTTCCGGGCCCGCCACGCCACCGCGACTCGGCACTGTCCGGCGGCGATCGCCATCGCGGCCTGGAGCACCGCCCCGCACCCGGCACCGCCGCCGTACCCGACCTGGGAGAAGAAGGTGATGTCACCCAGCCCGACGTTGCGGGCCACGTCGACCTCACGGTTGAGCTCCATCGTGAACGACGCCAGCCCGTCGACGTCACCTGCCGGGATGCCGCAGTCCGCGAGCGCGGCGACGATGGCCTGACACGCCAGCGACAGCTCGGAGTCGGCGAGGCCCTTCCCGTAGCTGGTCTGGCCGATGCCGACGATCGCGACCTGGTCGCGGAGCGGGGACGTCACCTACCAGCCTTTGAACTCGGCGGGTCGGCGTTCCACGAAGCTGGCAACACCTTCGGCGGAGTCGCCGGTTGCGGTGACCATCTCGACGAGGAGCGCCTCTTCTTCGAACATGGTCGCACGGTCGGTGTCCAGGGACCGGTTGAGGAGCCGCTTGGCGAACCCGATCGTGCGCGTCGGACCCTGCGCCAGCCGTCGGGCCCAGTCGCCGGCCGCGGCGGCCAGCTCGGCCCCCGGCACCACCTTGTTGACGAGACCGATCCGTTCGGCGTCCACGGCGCTGAGGTCGTCGCCGAAGAACACCAGCTCCTTGGCCTTTTGCAACCCGACGAGCCGGGGCAGCAGGTACGTGCCGCCACCGTCGGGGATGAGACCCCGCCGGACGAAGACCTGGATGATTCGGGCGTGGTCCGCCGCGATGACGAGGTCGGAGGCCAGCACCATTCCCGCGCCGCCACCGGCCGCGGTCCCGTTCACCGCGGTGAGGATGGGCTTCTCGCAGTCGAGCATCGCGCCGATGAGGCGCTGGATCCCGGTGCGGATCATCCGGGCGGCCTCCCCGGCGACGCGTTCCGGCGCGCCTTCCGGCTTGGGAGGTGGCGCGACCCGCCCGGAGCGCAGGTCGGCGCCGGTGCAGAAATGACGGTCACCGGCCGCGGTCAGCACGATCGCCCGCACCTCGAACGACGAGTTCGCCGCGTCGAGATGCTCGATGAGGCGGTTCCGTACCGCGGGCGTGATCGCGTTGCCGGCGTCGGGCCGGTTCAAGGTCAGCCAGAGGACCTGATCCTCGACGCGGGCGAGGAGATCGTTGTCCACGTTGTCGGTCACTTGCGCACCACCAGGGCATCCAGGGCCACCGCACCGCGGGGCCGTACGGCGAGAGGATTGATGTCGATCTCGGCGATGCCGTCGGGTTCCTCGGGCCCCGCGGCGTCCATGGCCAGCCGCTGCACGTTCATGATGACGTCGAGCAAGGCGTCGACGTCGACCGGTTTGGCGCCCCGGGCGCCGGTGAGCAGCGGGAAGCCGCGCAGCTCTCGCACCATCCGTTCGGCCTCGTCGCGGCCAAACGGCGGCACTCGAAAGCTGACGTCCTCGAGAACCTCGACAAACACCCCGCCGAGCCCGCACATCACGACCGGGCCGAACAGCGGGTCGGGCGCGACGCCGACCACCATCTCAACGCCGCCCTGGACCTGCTCGCAGACCAACACCCCGTCCACGGTGCCGTGCCGACCGACCGCACGGGTGGCCCGGCGCATCAGATCAGCGAACGTGGCGCGCACCTCGGTCGCGTTGGCCACACCGACCGTGACGAGCCCCAGGTCGCTCTTGTGCGTCAGCGCCGCGGATACCGCCTTCAGGACCACGGGATAACCGAGACCCTTCGCGGCTCGGACCCCGTCCGCGGCGGTGGTGCACAGCACGTCACGGCTGGACTTGATCCCGTACGCGGCCAGCACCCGCTTCGAGTCGGGCTCGGACAACGGCTCGCCCGGCGCCGCGCCGTCGACGAGGCGCCGGACCTTGCGAAGGGCCGGGCGAGGCTCGGTCGCCGCGTCGAGGAACGGGGAGCGATACCGATCAACGAAGGCCCAGTAGTCGAGGTACGCGCGGACGGCACCCACGCAGTTCCCGAAGGTGCGGAAGACCGGGAGGGACGAGGGGAGGAGCACGTCGGTGTACGCGGGTTCGGTCCCGACCGGGGAGCCCCACACGACGAAGATCGGCTTGTCGGTGGTGGCCGCGACGGCCACGAGATCGCGGGCGAGGGGTTGGCTCATCGTCTCGAGGGCCCCGGTGATGGGGCAGATGACCACGTCGACATTCGGGTCGGCGACGATCAGCTCCAGGATGCGGCGCCCGGCGGGCGTCATGACCGGGGGACCGCCGCAGTCGACCGGGTTCGACACCCGCAGGTAGGAAGGGATCAGCCCGTCGTGCAGCGCCCGCTGCGTCGCGGGGTCCAACGGCGGTATCCGCAGGCCCGCCGCGGCGGCCAGGTCGGCCATGTGGGCGCCGGTCCCGCCCGAGATCGCGTAGATGCACACCCCGTCGCCGCCGGGACGTTTCGTGCGCGCCAACGCGGCCGAGGTGTCGAGGAGCTCGTCGAGACCGTCGACGCGAGTGATCCCGAACTGACGGAACACCGCGGACACGACCGCGTCGGCGCCGGTGAGGTGACCGGTGTGGGCCTTGGCCATCGACCGGCCCTCGTCGGTCCGGCCGACTTTCACCACCACGAGCGGCTTGCGGAGCTGCGCCGCGTGGTCGGCCGCCAGCATCAACGACCGGCCGTCCTTGAAGCCCTCGATGTAGGCGGCGATCACACCGACGTCGTCTTGATCGGCGAAGTACCGGACGAAGTCGGCGAACTCCAGATCGACCTCGTTGCCCGTCGGCGCCCACTGCGAGAGCGCAATGCCGATCTCTTGGCCCTGAAACACCGGGCGGCCCTGGTGGCCGCTCTGGGTGATCAACGCGATCGACGGCCCGGACAGATCATCACGAAAGTCCGAGAACGCGTTCAGGTTCGTGTTCGGACCGAGGAGTCGGGTCTCTCCGGAGCGGACGAGCTCGCTCAGCTGGCCCTCGAGCGCCTCGCCGTCACCACCGACCTCAGAGAACCCGGCGGCGAAGATCACCGCGAACCGCGCCTTGCGGGCGACGACCTCCGCGAACGAATCGACGGCGTTGCCGGTGAGGATCACGGCGAGGTCGATGTCGCCCGGGACGTCGTCGATCGAGGTGTAGCAGCGGGCACCGAGCACCGTCTCGTAGACCGGATGAACCGGGAAGAAGGAAGCGCCGTGCTCGTCCGCCCACTGCTTGATGCGCAGCGTCATCGCGGCGTTCGGCTTGCGGGACGCCTCGGACGCGCCGATCACCGCCACGGTCGTGGGGTGCAAGAACGTGTCGAGATCCACGTCCCGGAGACGCAGCGGCCGCCCACTGACGTCGACAGGCAGACGGGACTCCGGCATGCGCGCTCTCCAAGGCTGCGCCCGACCAGGCGCGGGGGCGCAAAGGATGACACGACAGTCAGTAATCCGGCGAGTTTCCCCGTGGCGCAACGGGTTCCGGGCTAGGTCACTGTCGGCTGCCGGTAACGTCACCGTCCGTGACCGTCCTCGGCGACCGCGACACCGTCGTCGTGGTCGGGGCCGCGCTCGCCGGGCTGCGCGCCGCGGAAGAGCTGCGCGTCGCCGGCTACGGGGGGCGACTGGTGATGGTGGGCGCCGAGCCCCACCGGCCGTATGACCGTCCGCCGCTCTCCAAGCAGGTGCTCGCCGGCGAGTGGGAGCCGGACCAGACCGCGCTTCGCTCCCGGCCCTATGACGACCTGGATCTCGACTGGCGGTTGGGCTGTCGCGCCGCGGCGCTCGATCTCACCGAGCGAGCCGTGATCCTCGGTCACGGTGAACGGGTCGAGTTCAGCGGCGTGGTGCTGGCGACCGGCGCGATCCCGCGCACCATTCCCGACACGCCGCCCCTCGCCGGCATCCACGTGCTGCGCACCCTCGACGACTGTCTCGCGCTGCGCGCCGAGCTCGAGCACCATCCCCAGGTCGTGGTGGTCGGCGCGGGGTTCATCGGCGCCGAGGTCGCCGCGACCTGCCGTGGCCGAGGACTCGACGTCACCGTCCTGGAGGCGCTCCCATCACCGATGGTCCGGGGTCTCGGCCCGCTGCTCGGCGACGCGCTCGGTGCCCTGCACCGCGACCACGGCGTGG
Organism: Actinomycetota bacterium; assembly: GCA_036769425.1. GTDB lineage: Bacteria > Actinomycetota > Acidimicrobiia > IMCC26256 > PALSA-555 > PALSA-555. Next base: position 17,536 of record DAIPLE010000006.1, on the reverse strand, counting down.
ACCTGCGGCTGCGAACCAGCGTCGCCGGGTTCGAGGGACACGAGCGTGTCGAACGCGTCCTGCTCGGCGACGGCACCACGATCCCGGCCGACGTCGTCGTCGTCGGGATCGGCGTCCGGCCGGCCACCGACTGGCTCGAAGGCTCGGGACTCACCATCGAAGACGGCGTGGTGTGCGACGACACGTGTCTCGCCGCCCCCGGCGTCGTCGCGGCCGGCGATCTCGCCCGCTGGCCCAACCCGCTCTTCGACGGCGAATCGATGCGCCTCGAGCACTGGACCAACGCCGCCGAACAAGGCGTCTACGCGGGCCGGCGGCTCCTCACCTCCGACGCCGTCGCGCCCTACGCTCCCGTCCCCTTCGTCTGGTCGGACCAGTACGACGTCAAGATCCAGGTCGCGGGCCGGGTCCGCGGTGACGACCGCATCGAGATCGTCGACGGTGCGATCGACGAGCTCCGCTTCGTCGCCGCGGTGGGTCGCGAAGGACGCCTCGTCGGCGCCGTGGCGTTCAACCGCCCCCGGGTTCTGATGCAGTATCGGCGCCTGATCGCGGAGCGGTGCTCGTTCGACGACGCCCTCGCCGCGTCGCAGCACGAAGGAGCGCGATGAGCCTCATCTCGGTCCAACCAGCCGACGCCGACGGCGTCGCCGTCCTCACCGTGCAGCGACCCGAGAAGCGCAACGCGCTCTCGATCGCCCTGCGCGACGAGATGTCCAACGCGCTCGACGAGCTCGCGGCCGCCGACACCACCCGGGCGGTCGTGATCACCGGGATCGGCGAGGTGTTCAGCGCCGGCTTCGACCTCGACGAGTTCGCCGCCAGCGAGCTCGCCTCCCAGCTCTGGGCATCCAGTGACCGGTGGCATCGCACCGTGCTCAGCTTCCCCTTGCCGACCGTGGCCGCCGTCAACGGGGCGGCGCTCGGAGGCGGCTTTGACCTGGCCGTGATGTGCGACGTGCGGATCTGCGCCGACCTCGCCCGCTTCGGGCATCCGGAGCACCGGTTCAGCCAGGTCGTGTACGCACCACTGCACGACTTGGTGGGCGGCGCCCGAGCGCGCGACTTGACCCTGACCGGCCGCCGTGTCGACGCCGCCGAAGCGTTCGCCCTGGGGCTTGTCACCCGGGTGGTCCCGGCCGAGTCGCTCCTCGGCGAAGCCGTCGACATCGCCCGGGAGATCGCGCAAGCCCCTCGCGACGTGCTCCTGGCGATGAAGGCCAAGATCCTCCGGCGGGCCGGTGTCGGACCCGGCGCGACCCTGGATCTCTGACGCCGCGCCACGCTCCGGTGACGTCGTCGCTGCTCGTCACGAACGACTTCCCACCCAAGATCGGTGGGATCCAGTCCTATCTCTACGAGCTGTGGCGTCGACTGCCCGCCCCCGACACGACCGTGCTCACGACCCCGTACGCCAACGCGGCCGACTGGGACCAGGCCCAGCCCTTCCGCGTCGAGCGAACCCGGCAACGCTTCTTGCTGCCCACCACCGCGCTGGCCCGCCACGTCGACGACCTCGCGCGCGAGATCGACGCGGGCGTCGTCTTCGTGGACCCGATGCTGCCCCTCGGCCATCTCGTGCCGCGCCTGGCCGCTCGCCCGTCCATCGTCATCGCGCACGGCGCCGAGATCACCGTGTACGGGCGCCTCCCCGTCACGGCCCCGCTCGCCCGACGCGTCTTGCGTCGCGCCACCGGGCTCGTCGCCGCCGGCCGATACCCCGCCGAGCAGGCGGCCCGCGTCGCGGGCCACTCGGTGCCGACACTCGTCATCCCTCCCGGCGTCGACCCCGAACGGTTCACGCCCCGTGACGCCGCCACCCGCGCGGCCACCCGTACCCGATTCGGGTTCGACGCCGACGCGCCCCTCGTCCTGGGCGTGAGCCGCCTCGTGCCCCGGAAAGGATTCGACGTCCTCCTCGACGCCGTCGAGGGTCTCGACGGCGTCCAGGTGGCGATCGCTGGCACCGGCCGAGACGAGGCCCGACTCGCCCGCCGCGCCGCCCGGCTCGGGGGACGGGCTCAGCTCCTCGGACGCGTCCCGGACGCCGAGTTGCCCGACCTGTACGCGTCGGCGGACGTGTTCGCCATGTTGTGCCGCGACCGCTGGGCCGGCCTCGAGGCCGAAGGCTTCGGCATCGTCTTCCTCGAAGCCGCGGCGTGCGGCGTACCCGCCGTCGCCGGTCGCAGCGGCGGCGCGGACGAGGCGGTCGTCGACGGCGTGACCGGTGTCGTCGTCGAACCCCGCGACGTGGCCGCGGTGCGCGCCGCCCTCGACCGGCTGCTGGGCGACAAGGAGCTGCGCGCTCGACTCGGTGCCGCAGCACGCCGCCGAGCGGTGGAGGAGCACTCCTATGACCGGCTCGCGGCGCGTCTAGCCCGACTCGCGGGCGGTGACCTCGCGGCACTCGAGGCGATCGGCTGACCGTCACCCCGGTACGCTCAGCGCGTGTCGGAGGGGTACGACGGCGGGCGGATCGTCGTCACCTCCTGGGTCGGTGTCGCGCTGTTCGCGCTCACCGCGGTTCCGGCCGCCGCGGGGGTCGCCGGGTTCGACGTGGCCGCCTTGGTCGTCGACGTCGCGCTCTTCGTCGCCGGGATCGCCGTGTTCCTCTGGGCGTTCGCGACGGCCCTGGTCCGCAACGCCCACGGCGACGACATCGTCGTCTCGTCGCTGTTCCTCACCCAGGGCCCGGTCCCACGACCGGTGCGCCGCCACCTCTTCGCCGCGCTCGCGGTCTCGGTGGTGATCGCCGGCGCGACCGGCACGACCGACGCGTTCGGCATCCTCGTCCCCATGTACCCGTTGGGGCTCATCGGCCTCTGGGGCGCACGCCACGGGGTGTTCCCACCTCGCCGGGACCGTCCCTGATCCCCAGGTTTGCGCTCCGAGGTGGCGGCTTGCTTCGATTCGGGGATGGCAGACGAGGCCCACGAGCACACCACGGTCGGCGCTCCTCCGGACCGCTGCTACGCCGTCGCCATCGACTTCGAGCGGTACCCCGAGTGGGCCCGGGACGTGAAGGAAGTCACCGTCCTCGGACGAGACGCCGAAGGGCGCAGCGCACGGGTGGAGTACCGCGTCGCGGGCCTTGGCCAGAGCATCCACTACGTGCTCGAGTACGACTACGGCGACGCGCCCGACTCGTTCTCGTGGCAGCTCGTCGAGAGCGACAAGCTGCGCCAGCTCGACGGCCGATACGGCTTCGAGCCCGAGGGGACCGGCACCCGTGTCGCCTACGATCTCACGATCGACGTCGCGATCCCCCTGCCCGGCCTGATCAAACGACAGGCGGCGAGGATGATCATCAGCACCGCGCTGAGGGAATTGAAGAAGGAAGCCGAACGAGTTCCCAGCTGAACTCGCCGACCCGCGCCCACCGACGAGCGCGGCGACCGCCCGGCCAGGAGAGGACGAGCGATGGACCCGCTGCACAACCCTGCAACCCCGAATCCGACCGACGCTGACGCTGACGCGTCACACCACGACGACGCGGATCCGAGCGCTACTCGGGGCGTCGCGCCTCCCACCTCGGTCGAGTCGCTCGTGAACGCCCTCCTCGAGGCCGGCCCCGAGGTCGCGGACCACGTCGTGCGGGCCGCCCAGGAGCTGCTCCTCGCCGCCCAGGCAGTCGTCGACGCCGCCGAGCGAGCCGTCGACGAGCAGAGAGACCTCCGGAGCCGATCGGGTGAACCGACTCCGCCCGCCGCGACGAACGTGCACCCCATCGACCGCAACGAGTGACCGCCAGTCGCCCACCGACGGTCGGCGTCGACCTCGGTGGCACCAACATCCGGGCCGCGGTCGTCGATCGTGAGGGCCAGGTTCTCGCCGAGCGACGATCGAGCACCCCGGATCACTGGCCCGAGCTGCGCACCGCGATCACCGAACTCGTGGAGCACCTCCGCGACGACCACCCCACCGTCGCTGCGGCCGGTGTCGGTGCCGCCGGGATGGTCGACCGTCAGGGTGCCGTCCACTACGCGCCGAACATCCCGCGCCTGATCCGAGTCCCGCTCCGAGCCGCGCTCGCCGAGGCACTCCCCGTACCGGTCGTCGTCGACAACGACGCCAACGTCGCCGCGTGGGGAGAGGTGTGCCACGGCGCGGCCCGTGGCGTGGCCTACGGGCTGGTGATCACCCTCGGCACCGGGGTCGGGGGCGGCATCATCAGCGACGGGCAGATCTACCGCGGCGCGCACGGGTTCGGCGGCGAAGTCGGTCACTGGCCCTTTGACCCCGACGGCGACCGGTGCGCCTGCGGCGAGCAGGGCCACTGGGAGGCCGCCGCGTCCGGCGACGCGCTCGGGGCGCGGGCCCGGGCCCGCGTCGCGGCCGGGCAGGCGCCCGCACTGCTCGCCCGCGCCGGGGGTGACCCCGCCGCGGTGACCGGACTCGCGGTCGGCGAGTCCGCGGCCGCGGGTGAACGCGACGGGCTCGATCTGCTCGCCGAGTACGCCCGGCAGGTGGCGCTCGGTTTCGCCGGCCTCGCCAACATCCTCGATCCCGAGCTCATCGTCGTCTCGGGCGGGCTCGTCCAGCTCGGCGATCTGCTCCTTGACCCGCTCCGCGACGCGTTCGGGTCCCATCTCGAGGGTGCGCCGTACCGGCCCGCGGTGCCTATCGTCGCCGCCGCGCTTGGCGAGCTCGCCGGGGTCGTGGGTGCGGCCGCGCTCGCTCGCGACCTCACCCGGTGAAGCTGGGGCTGACCCTCCCGTCGTTCATTGCCAACCCCGCCGACGCGGTCGCGGTCGCCGTCGCGGCCGAGGCCACGGGAGTGGACGGGGTCTTCGTCTACGACCATCTGTTCCGATCCGCGTCGGACGGACGGCATCGCCCCGCGCTTGAGTGCGTCTCGTTGCTCGGCGCGGTCAGCGTCGCGACGGACCGCATCGTCGTCGGCACGCTCGTCGCCCGGGCGTCGCTGCGACCGTCAGCGTCACTGGTGGCGGCCCTCGACACCGTGGCCCGGTTGGCCCCGGGTCGGGTGGTCGCCGGTCTCGGTGCCGGCGATTCGAGGAGCCACGTCGAGAACACCACCTTCGGGCTCCCCTTCGGCACCATGCGCGACCGAGTGGAACGACTCGAGGCGACGGTCACCGCGGCACGCGACCGCGGGTTCCCGGTCTGGGTTGGTGGCACCAGCGCTCCGGTGCAGGACGTGTCCGCTCGCGCCGCGGACGGTTGGAACCAGTGGGGCGGCACCCCAGACCGATTCCGGTCGCGAGCCGCGCCCGTGCGGGCCGTCGCCCAGCGCCAGCCGTTCGCGTGCAGCTGGGGTGGCCTGGTCGTCCTCGCCGGCGACGACCAGGCGGCGGGCGCCAAGCGGCAGCGCCTCGGTGTCGACCGCGACGTCATCAGCGGGGGACCGGACCGAGTCGCCGCGGCTTTGGAGCCCTACGTCTCCGGTGGCGCGGACTGGCTGATCCTCGGCCCGGTGGACTCCTTCGACCCGGCCAACGCGGTGCTCATCGGCGAGCAGCTCGGGCCGCGCCTGCGCGTGCGGTAGCGCCCGGCCCCGCGCCGCACCGACGCGTGCCCGCGGACCGAGCTACGGGAGCGGGTCGACGGGGTCTGGCGCGGCGGGCCGCTCCCCGAAGTATTCGAGGGCACGCTCGGCGCCGATCTGGACGAAGAGCCCTTCGGCCTCGGCGCAGAGCAGGTCGCCGGCGTGGAGGGTCCCGACGGTCGTGATCCGTCGACCCTCCCGCTCGCGTGTCCACGCCTCGAGCCGCAGGGGTGTCCGCAACGGTGTCGGGCGTCGGTAGCGGACCGTGAGCCGAGCCGTCATCCCCGGGTTGCCACCGGTCACGTTGGCTATGCCCAGCGCCTCGTCGAACATCAACGCCACCCATCCGCCATGCACGTACCCCGGGGGCCCTTCGAACGCGGCGCCCAGCACCCCGTGCGCCACGAACCGACCGTCGCGACGCTCCCACTCGAACGGCGCGGCCGCGGGATGCAGCGCACCGACGAGCGGGCTGCGGGGGAGATAGTCCTCGTGGCGGCGCTCAGCCCGTCGGCGAGGCATCGACGGCGCGCCGGGATCGGTGGCGAGCGTCGCCAGTGCCGCTTCGGTCGCGTCAGCGGCCGCGTCGAGGTGGGCGTCGTCCACCTCCGCGGTCAGGAGCGCGTCGACGAGGCGACGAGCCGCGCCGGCGAGGCGTTCGCGCGCCGGGGTGACGAAGGATGCCGCGTCGGGGTACTCGCCGGCGGGTCCCGCTCCCGCCATCACCGGCCTTGGAAGACGGGCTTGCGCTTCTCCGCGAACGCCCGCGGGCCCTCCTTGGCGTCGTCGCTGGCGAACACCTCCCAGCCGATGGGGTCCTGGTGACGCATCGCCTCCTCGTCGGAGAGATGCTCGGTCTCGCGCCACGCCCGCAGGATGGCCTTGGTGGACAACGGGCCACACTGGGCGACCTGGTTGGCGACGCCCCGGGCCACGGTGAGGGCCATCCCGTCGGGCACGACCCGCCCGATGAGCCCGACCCGCAGCGCCTCCTCGGCGGTCACCGGCCGGGCGCTCAACAAGATGTCCATCGCCACGGTGTAGGGGATCTGGCGGGGGAGTCGGCACGACGAGCCGCCCAGGGGGAACAGTCCGCGTTTGGCCTCCCACACCCCGAAGATCGCGCCTTCACCCGCGATGCGGATGTCGGTGCCTTGCAGCATCTCGGTCCCGCCGGCGACCGCGTAGCCCTCGACGGCGGCGATCATCGGCTTCGTGCACCGGTAGTCGCGCAGCAGTGCCTTCCAGTGCAGGTTGGGTGTCTCGGCCATGCGCCGCTCGACGTAGTCGCTGCGGGGCTGGTTCACCGAGACGAGGTCCATCCCGGACGAGAAGGTTCCACCGGCGCCGGTGAGGATCGCGGCGCGCACGTCGTCGGTGTCGTCGACGTAGGAGTACGCGTCGGCGAGGCCGACGAGCATCGTCGGGCTGAGCGCGTTCTTCTTCTCGGGTCGGTTCATCGTGATGATCACCACGGGGCCGTCCCGCTCGACGATGCAGTCATTGGTCGAGATGTCGAGCGTCTCAGACATGGCGCGCCTCCCAACGGCAAGCCGGTTTCGGAAGTCGTGATCCTATGGCGCGCCCTCCCGGGACCGGGTCGATCGACGGCGTCTTCGTCGGGTACGAGTACCGTGTCGACACGACGAGCGCGCGACGTCGTTGCTCGCGGTGTGGATCGTCGCCGAGCCGGCGAATCGAAGGGCCCATGCGAGCGCGTCACGCACGTCGGTTGCGAGGAGACCACCGCCACCGGCTCGGCGTCGTCGGAGGGTTCAGCGTCCTCGTCCTCGCCGCCGGCCCCGCGACGGCGCTCCCGGCTCGTCCCGCGGTGCCGTCTGTGGTGGTCCACGTCGGATGCGATGGTCGTCTGGGCTCGATCCCCGCGGCGCAGAACGCCGCGCCGCGGCCCAGCATCGGCTTCGCGACCGCCCTCGAGACCTCGTTCTCCGGGGGCGGGCCACAGCCCACCGGCGGGCGACCCCCGCAGGCCGCGGCGTCGACACCGAGCCAGCAGCTGGTCACGAACGCCACCAACGCGCTGCAGACCATGCAGTCCTCGGCGTACGTCCACACGTCGTTGCGCTACCCGGTCGTGGACGCGACGTACCGGACGGACTGCTCGGGGTTCGCCAGCTTCCTCGTCAATCAGGTGTCGCCGGGAACCGCAACCGACCCGTTCCCGGCGCTCGCGGGCCTGGTGCGCCTCGGTGGCAAGGCCTCGGCCGACGCCGGCTCGGGATCGGGTCAGCCCCGGGCGTACGCGAACCAGTTCGAAGAGGTCTTCGGCGCGCTCGGGCCCGGCGTGACGGACCGCTTCTGGCGTCCGGTTGGGACCCCACGCGACCTCCAGCCAGGCGACTTCGTCTCGTGGCTGCTGCCGCCGGGCAGCAGCGATCGGGACACCGGGCACGTCATGCTCGCGGCGACGGCCGCGACGCTCGGTCCCCCGAGGACGTTCACCGCGACGACGTGCGCGACGACCGGGACTCCCGGGACGCCCAGCCCCACCACCGGAGCGGCACCGAACTACGGGTACGACTGCCACGGCAGCCGGATCGGCTACTACGAGTACGACGTGACGGTCATCGACTCATCCGGCCCGCACGGACCGCTCGCAGCACCGGTGCTGAACAAGACCCCGGTGTCACAGATCGTCGCCGGCGAAGACAGCCGTAACGCCAACCCGCTGAACCATCCCAGCGCCAACGGCGGGCGCGTCATGCATTCCGGAATCGGGGAAGGCCAGATCGGGTTGCTGACCCTCACGCCGGACGGTCCCGCGGTGGCGTTCCTCTGGTACCCGAACGACACCACGACCCCGAAGTTCTACGACACCGCGTCCGCCGCCGGCGGGACGGCGGCGTCCTCGGCGTGCCCCGCGGGTCAGCTTCGTCCCCGTGCCGCTGACACGATCCCGCTGCTCACCCGCACCCATCGCAGCTGTGTCCCCGGCATCACCTTCGGGCGGCTCGCCGCCACGTCATGACCTGCCCGGGCCCGTCCTGGCGCCGTCGATCCCGGCGTGCAGCATCGACGCCACGTCGGCCAGGGAGCGGACACGCTGGCAGTCGATGCCCCGATGGAGGTCGTACGGGTCCACGAGGATCGGTGTCACGCCCGCGGCGCGGGCCCCCGCGACATCGGCGGCGGGTGTGTCGCCGACGTGGATGCAGTCGCCGGGTTCCACACCCAGCGCGTCGAGGGCCAGCGCGAAGATCGCGGGGTCAGGCTTCGAGACGCCCACGACCGCTGAATCGAGGATCAGCGTCACCCGAACCCCCGGCCCCGGGCCGACCTGGCAGATCACGTCGTCGCGAAGCTGCTCCTCGACCGTCCCGTCAGCGTTCGACACCACCGCAATCCCAACTCCGAGCCCCGCGAGCTCCCGGAGGGCCTCGCGCGAACCGGGAATGACCCGGGTCCAGACCCCGCCCCGCTCGAACTCCTCGATCAGCACCGTCATCGCCGCGTCGATCTCGTCGGGAGCGACGCCACACACCCGCGCGTACGCACGGTTGTACGCGTGCCAGATGCTGCGGTCACCGTCTCGGAACTCCTCGAGCGCCGCGACGCCGTGGTAGTGGGCTTCGTCGAGACGGTCACGTTCGATCACCAGCTCGAGGCGAGCCAGCGCCGCGACCATCCGTTCGTGATCCGGAAGGTAGAACACACCGCCGAGGTCGAGGAACACGGCGCGGACGGGGCTCACCACGAAGAACCTACCGGGGGGCGCCGCGAGGCCCCTGATACCGTGAACCGACATGGAGTTCCGCCGAATCAACGACCTCCCGCCGTACATGCTCGGCGTCATAGACGCGCTGAAGATGCAGGCCCGCCGCGGCGGCGAAGATGTCATCGACCTCGGCTTCGGCAACCCGGATGTGCCGTCGCCGCCAGTGGCGGTCGACAAGCTGTGCGAGGCGGTCCGCAACCCCCGCAACCACCGTTACTCCGCGAGCCGGGGAATCCCGAAGCTACGGCTCGCCATCACCGACCTCTACCAGCGTCGCTTCGGTGTCGAGCTCGACCCCGAGACGCAGGCCTGCACGACCATCGGCGCCAAGGAAGGCTTCTCGCACCTGATGTGGGTGCTGCTCGGCCCCGGGGACGCCGCGATGGTGCCGAGCCCCTCGTACCCCATCCATATCTGGGGGCCCATCCTCGCCGGCGCTGAAGTCCGCCATGTCCGCCTCGGACCCGAACAGGACTTCTTCGCGAACCTGATCGAGACCTGGGAGGACTCCTGGCCTCGCCCGCGCGTCATCGTGCTCTCGTTCCCGCACAACCCGACCACCGCGTGCGTCGACCTCGGCTTCATGACTCGCATCGTCGACTTCGCCCGGGCCCACGACGTGGTCTTGGTCCACGACTTCGCGTACGCCGATCTCGGGTTCGACGGCTACGAGCCCCCGTCGATCCTTCAGGTGCCGGGCGCCTCCGACGTTGCCGTCGAGCTGTACACGCTCACGAAGTCGTTCTCGATGGCCGGCTGGCGGGTTGGGTTCCTCGTCGGTAACGCCGAGGTCGTCGCCGCGCTCGGCCGGTTGAAGAGCTACCTCGACTACGGGACGTTCCAACCGATCCAGATCGCCTCGATCGTCGCCATGAACGAAGCCCCCGACTACCCGCTCGGGGTCAACGCCATCTACCGGCGTCGACGCGACGCCCTCGTGGACGGCCTGGCCCGGATCGGTTGGGAGATCGAGAAGCCGCGCGGGACCATGTTCGTGTGGGCGCCCATCCCCGAACCGTACGAGGACCTGGGGAGCCTCGACTTCTCCAAGATGCTCGTCGAGGAGGCCAAGGTCGCGGTGTCACCCGGTGTCGGGTTCGGTCCCGGCGGGGAGGGCTACGTGCGGTTCGCGCTGGTCGAGAACGAGCATCGGATCGGCCAGGCGGTGCGAGGGATCCGGCGGGGCCTGACCAAGCTCGGCTGAGCCTCCGGGCCGCATCGGCGGTCGAGGTCAGCGTTGGAGTCTCGACACCGGGCCGCGCTCGGTAACGTGACGTCCGTCACCGAGGGGTGAAGGCCATGCTCTACTGGACGCTCAAGCTCGTCTTGACGCCGCTGCTCCGCCTGGGCTTCCGAATCCAGGTCGAAGGTCGCGATCATCTGCCGCGCCGCGGCCCGGTGATCCTCGCTGCCAATCACCGGTCGTTCCTCGACTCGATCTTCTTGCCGCTCGCGATCGGCGGGCGTCGCATGACCTTCGTCGCCAAGGCCGAGTACTTCGAGAAGCGTCGCACCGCCTGGTTCTTCCGGGGTGTCGGCCAGATCCCGATCCAACGCAGCGGCGGGAGCGCGAGCGACGCCGCGCTCGGCGCCGCCACCGACGTGCTCCGGGGCGGCGGAGCCTTCGGGATCTACCCGGAAGGGACCCGCACCCGCGATGGCGTCACCCACCGCGGCCACACCGGCGTCGCTCGCCTCGCTCGCACCACCGGGGTGCCGATCGTCCCGGTCGGGCTCATCGGCACCGACGACTGTCAGCCCACGAACGCCAAGCTCCCGCGACTGTTCCGACGGGTCACGATCCGCTTCGGGGAGCCGATCCCCGCCGACCGGTACCTCGCCGAGGAAGGCCTGGCGCTGCGCCAGCTGACCGACGAGGTGATGTTCGAGATCGTGCAGCTCTGCGGCGTCTACGAGTACCGGGACACGTACGCGACGAAGCACGCCGAAGATGTCCCGACCCCGCCGGCCCGCCTCGCCGTGCTTCCCACCACCCGGGTCGCGTAGCGCCCTTAGGACTCTCGGGCCCAGCCGCGGGACCGGTCCACGGCCCGGAGCCACTGCCCGTGGCGCTGCTCGACCTCGGCCCAGGCCATCGCCGGCTCGAACTCGGCGTCGGCGCTCCAACTTGCCCCGACCTCAGCCGGGTTCGACCACACCCCGACCCCGAGGCCGGCGAGAAACGCGGCGCCGAGCGCCGTGGTCTCTTGCACCGCAGCGCGGCGCACCGGCACGCCGAGCACGTCGGCCTGCAGCTGGCACAGCAGGTCCATGACGCTGGCCCCGCCGTCGACGCGCAGCTCCGCCACCGGCCGCCCGGCGGCCTGAGTCATTGCATCGACGACGTCGCGGGTCTGCCAGGCCATCGACTCCACGACCGCTCGGGCCAGATGCGCCCGGGTCGTGCCCCGGGTGATCCCGAGCACCGTCCCCCGCGCGTACGGGTCCCACCACGGCGATCCGAGCCCGCTGAACGCCGGGACGAACACCACCCCACCGGTGTCGGCGACGCTGGCGGCCAGCGGCCCGGTCTCGGCGGCGTCACCGAGGATCCCCAGCCCGTCACGCAGCCACTGGATCGCGGCGCCGGTGACGAACACCGCGCCTTCGAGCGCGTAGGCCACCTCACCACCGACAATCCACGCCACGCTGGTGAGGAGGCCCTCGGTCGGCGGCGGATGCGACGGTCCCAAGTTCATGAGGACGAACGACCCCGTCCCGTAGGTGTTTTTCGTCATGCCCGGCTCGACGCAGGCCTGCCCGAACAGCGCCGCCGCCTGGTCCCCGGCGATGCCGCTGATCGGGACCCGAAGGCCCGCCGCCCGGTCCGGGACGGTCTCCGCGAACCGTCCGCTGCTCGGCAAGACCGCTGGGAGGCACGAGCGCGGGACGCCGAACAGGTCGGCTAGTTCCTCTGACCAGTCCAGCTCGTCGATGTCGTACAACAGCGTGCGCGACGCGTTCGACGGATCGGTGACGTGCAGACCGCCGTCGGGACCGCCGCTGAGACACCAGGTCAGCCAGGTGTCGACGGTCCCGAACGCGAGGTTCGCGTCCCGTTCGACGCCGCCATCGTCGAAGAGCCACGCCAGCTTCGTCGCCGAGAAGTACGGGTCGAGCACCAGCCCGGTTCGCGACCGGATCAGCGGCTCGTGGCCCTCGTCGCGCAGCTGGTCGCAGCGACCGGCGGTGCGACGGTCCTGCCAGACGATGGCGCGGTGGCGGGGCTGACCGGTCGTGCGATCCCAGACGATGGTCGTCTCACGTTGATTGGTGATCCCGACCGCGGCGACGGTCGCCCCGGCCGCTTCGACCGCGGCCGCGACCTCGGCGAGCGTCGCGATCGTCGCGTCGAGGATCTCTACGGGGTCGTGCTCGACCCATCCCGGTTGGGGGAAGTACTGCGGGAACTCGCGGTACGCGCCGAACCGGACGGTGCCGTGCTCGTCGACGCCGAGGGTGCGGACGCCTGTGGTGCCGGCGTCGATCGCGAGGACGACGGTCACGACGAGCCGGTCGAGGGTCCCCAGAACGCCGAGTGGTCAACGTGGGAGCTTTCGGTCGGGTCGCCGGGCCCCGGCTTGCCCGACCCGGTGCCCTCGCCGAGGCGCTCGACGAGGGTGCGCCCCAGCTCGCGACGGCGGGGCGAAAACTCGAAGATCATCCGGGCCCCGTTCCCGGTGGTGACCAGCACCTGCAGCAACGGCCGGGCCCGACGCACCCGGCCCAGTTTGAACCACTCGTACCGTTTCCCGATGACCAGGTCGTTCGGCCGGGGAAGGTGACGGCCCCGCCGGGTGAACAACAGGACCCGACGATTGGTGAGTAACAGCAGGTACCGGCGCCGCCCGAGGAGCAGCAGCGGGATCCGCCGCAGCTGCGCGGCCCAGCAGAAGCCGTAGGCGACGACTCGCTCGCCCTCGACGAGCGCCCCGTGCGTCGCCGCGACGGTCTGTTCGAGACGGCGGCCCATCGAGAGCGAGGCTACCGGCCACGTCGATCGGCGGCGGGCCGCGCCAGGATGGTGACGCACCTGAGCGGAGGAGAACGCCGATGCGGATCGGGATCCTGACCGGCGGCGGCGACTGTCCCGGACTGAACGCGGTCATCCGGGCCATCGTGCGCAAAGGCGAAGGCGTCTACGGGCACGAGATCCTCGGCTTCCGCCACGGGTGGCGCGGCGTCCTCGACAACGAGCTCACCGAGCTGACGGTCGCCTCGACCCGCGGGCTCCTCCACCGCGGCGGCACGATCCTCGGCACGTCGCGCACGAACCCGTTCCAGCGCGACGGCGGGGTCGCGACCGTCCAGGCCACCCTCGCCGATGAGCACATCGAGGCGCTCATCACCATCGGAGGTGAGGACACCCTTGGTGTCGCGCACAAGCTGGGCGCGGAGGGGGTGGGGTGCATCGGGGTGCCGAAGACGATCGACAACGACCTCTCCGCGACCGACGTCACCTTCGGGTTCAACACCGCGGTGCAGATCGCCACCGACGCCATCGACCGACTCCACACCACCGCGGAGAGCCACGACCGGGTCATGGTGGTGGAGGTCATGGGCCGCCACGCCGGCTGGCTCGCGCTGTCCGCGGGCCTCGCTGGTGGCGCCGATCTCATCTTGATCCCGGAGGAGCCCTTCGACCTCGATGAGCTCTGCGAACGGCTCCGACACCGTCACGCGCGCGGCGCGAGCTTCTCCATCGTCGTCGTCGCCGAAGGTGCCGAACCGGTCGCGGGGACGATGACCGTCCGGGGCGGCGCCACCGACGAGTTCGGCCACGTGCGTCTCGGCGGGATCGGCAACGCCCTCGCCCCCGAGATCGAGGCCCGGACGGGCTACGAGACCCGGGTGACGGTCCTCGGGCATGTCCTGCGCGGTGGGACACCCACCGCGTTCGACCGGATCCTCGCCACCCGGTTCGGGCTCGAAGCGATCGACGCGGCCCACCAGCGCGACTTCGCCACGATGGTGGCGCTGCGCGGCACCGACATCGTGCGGGTGCCGATCGCCGACGGAGTCCGCGAGCTCAAGACCGTCCCGCCGGCGCTGCTCGAATCGGCGTCGGTGTTCTTCGGCTAGGAACGCCGTCGCGGGTGCGACGGCCGGTCGGCGCCGCGACGTGACGCGCCACACTGGTCGGGTCGCGGTCGGGTCCCGACCGCCCGATCACAGCAGTGGAGGACCTCCGATGGGCTCGGCGCTCGACGACCTCCTCGACCTCTTGGAGCTCGAACCGCTCGAGGTCAACCTCTTTCGGGGTTTGAGCCCCGACGAGGACCGCCAGCGAGTCTTCGGCGGCCAGGTCGCGGCGCAGGCCCTCGTCGCCGCGGGCCGCACCGTCGAGGCCGGCCGCCCGGTCCATTCGCTGCACGCCTACTTCCTCCGCCCCGGAGACCCAAACATCCCCATCGTCTTCGAGGTCGACCGCATCCGCGACGGGAGGTCGTTCACCACCCGGCGCGTCGTCGCGATCCAACACGGCCGGGCGATCTTCAACCTGCAGTCGTCGTTCCACGTCATCGAGACCGGCCCGGACCACTCGGCACCGATGCCGCCGGTGCCCGACCCCGACGAGCTGCCCACCTTCCGCGAGCGCATCGAAGGATCCGTGAACCGGCTCGGACCCGAAGCGACCGAGTGGCTCGTCCGCGAGCGGCCCATCGAATCGCGTCCCGTCGAGGACCCGCACTTCCTCGCACCGTCGCCCCGGCCGCCGGCCCAAGACGTCTGGATCCGGGCGAACGGGCCACTCCCCGACGATCCCCTGATCCACGCGTGTGTCGTCGCCTACGCCTCGGACCTCACGCTGCTCGACACCGCGACCCTCCCGCACGCCATCGGGTACGACGGCAACTTCATGATGGCCAGCCTCGACCACGCGATGTGGTTCCACCGTCCGTTCCGCGCCGACGAATGGCTCCTGTACCACCAGCTGAGCCCGTCCGCGTCCGGCGCCCGCGGCCTGGGCCTCGGTCACGTGTTCCGCCGCGACGGCGACATCGTCGTGACCGTCATGCAAGAAGGACTGCTCCGCCCCGTCGCTCCCGCCACCCAACGCTGAGATGCCCGCCGACGACCCGGTGGACCTGCGGTCCGACACCGTCACGACACCGACCGACGAGATGCGAGCAGCCATGGCCGCCGCGCCCGTCGGCGACGACGCCTACGGCGAGGACCCCACCGTCAACCGTCTCGAGTCCCTCGCCGCGGCGCTGCTCGGCAAGGACGCCGCGTTGTACGTCACCTCGGGGACGATGGCGAACCAGCTCGCGTTGCGGGTCCTCGGGCGGCGCGGCACCGACGTGGTGTGCGGTGAACGGGCCCACGTGTACCGCTACGAGCATGCCGCCACCGCCGGCAACGTCGGCGTGCAGCTCCGGCCGGTCCCCGACACCGGGGGACGATTCGGGGGAGACCTGGTGCATCGCGCCGCCGAAGACGCTGAGCATCACCTGCCGCCGCTCTCGGCGGTCGCGATCGAGAACACCCACATGCCGGCCAGCGGGCGTCCGTGGCGCACCGCGGAGGTCGCCGAGGTCGCCGACGCGGCCCGCCACCACGGGCTCGGGGTGCACTGCGACGGGGCCCGGATCTGGAACGCGTCGGTGGCGCTCGGTGTCTCGCCCCGCGAGCTGTGTGACCCCGTCGACACCGTCATGTTCTGCCTCTCCAAGGGTCTTGGGGCCCCCATCGGGTCGGTGCTCTGCGGTCCTCGCGAGGTGATCAGCGCCGCGCGCGACGAACGCGCCCGCCTGGGTGGCGGATGGCGACAGGCCGGCATCGTCGCCGCGGCGGGGCTGGTCGCCCTCGAGACCATGGTCGACCGTCTCGCCGACGACCACCAGCGGGCCCACCGGCTCGCCGACGCGCTCGCCGCACGCTTCCCGGGCAGCATCGACCCGTCGACCGTCGAGACGAACATCGTCTGCGCCGACGCCGCCGGCCTGCCCATCGCCGTCGTCGACCGCCTGGCGGCCCGCGGGGTGCGCTGCGGCATGATCGACGCCGCCACCGTACGCTTCGTGACCCACAAGGACGTCGGCGACGACGACCTCGATCGCGCCATCGCCGCCCTTGACGACCTGCTCAAGGAGGACTCATGAGCCGCGTGCTCATCACCGGATGCTCAACCGGTTTCGGCCGTGCCGCCGCCGTCGAGCTCACCAAACGGGGCCACGACGTGGTCGCCACCGCCCGTCGACTCAGCACCCTCGACGACCTCGACGTGGCGGCGACGGTGGCCCTCGACGTGACCGACGCCGACTCGGTGCGCGCCGCCGTTGATCGAGCCGGCCCGCTCGACGCGCTCGTCAACAACGCCGGGTTCGGGGTCGTCGGCCCGGTCGAGCGAGTCTCCCTCGACGACGCCCGGCGCTGCATGGAGACCAACCTGTTCGGTGCGGCACGCATGATCCAGGCGGTCCTGCCCGGGATGCGCGAACGCGGCACCGGGACGATCGTCAACGTCTCATCGGTGGCGGGTCGCGTCGGCGTTCCGCTCGACGGTTTCTACTCCGCGTCCAAATGGGCACTCGAGGGCCTGTCCGAGACCCTGCATTTCGAGGTCGGACACTTCGGGATCCGGGTGCGGATCGTCGAGCCCGGCTTCTTCGAGACCGAGTTCCACGGCAACACCGTGCGCCACGGACTCGACGACGCTCCCTACGACGAGCTGGACCGCCAGTGGGAGACGGCGCGCGACGTGCTCAACGGTGATGGCGAACCTCAGGGCCCCGAAGTCGTCGCCGGGGTGATCGCCGACGCCGTCGAAAGCAGCGAGCCGCGGCTGCGCTGGCCCGTCGGCAACGACGCGGACCTGGCGATCAGCACCAAGGACTCGCGGTCGTTCGAGGACTTCGAGTCGACGATGCGGGACCTGCTCGGCTTGGCGTGGTGAACGAACCTGGCGCCGAGACGCCGACGAGCGCCCTCGCCGTCTACGCGCACCCCGACGATCCCGAGATCTCCGCCGGCGGCACCCTGGCCCGGTGGGCCGACGCCGGCGCTCAGGTCTGGGTGCTCATCACCACTCGCGGTGACAAGGGAAGCCCTGACCCCGACGTCGATTCCGACGCGCTTACCCGACTCCGGGTTGAGGAGACGGCCAAGGCCGGCGCGCTGCTGGGCTTCGCCGATCATTTCCACCTCGACTACGGCGACGGCGAGCTTCCCGACGATCTGGATCTGCGAGCCGCGATCGTCCGCCACGTCCGGGCCCTGCGGCCCGAAGTTGTGCTCTGCCCCGACCCCCCCCCGGCGTTCTTCGGCGACGCGTACTTCAATCATCG
>DAIPLE010000265.1:0-2808 GCA_036769425.1 Actinomycetota bacterium | reverse complement strand
ACCCGAGCCCGTCCGCGCCACGCCCGCCGCGTGGCCCGTGGAGGGTCCGTCAGGCCGCCCGCTCAGCGACCCTGTCCCGGACCGGCCAGGGGCCGTGACGCCGGGGCAGGTCCCACGCTTGGTGCCCAATCGGGACGAGAATGTGGCACCGGGCCTGCGAGCCTCGGGCCCCGAGACCGAACCGATCCCTCCGCCAACCCGCGCCGGCGGCCCCACGGGAAGGACGACCGACATGCTGGGCGACCCCCAGAACTACCTGGCGGTGATCAAGGTCGCCGGCGTCGGCGGTGGCGGCGGCAACGCGGTCAACCGGATGATCGACGCCGGACTCAAAGGCGTCGAGTTCATCGCGGTGAACACCGACGCCCAGTCCCTCCTGGTCAGCGACGCCGACGTCAAGCTCGACATCGGCCGCCAGCTCACTCGGGGGCTCGGTGCCGGCTCCGACCCCGACATCGGCCGCCAAGCCGCCGAAGACCACCGCGACGAGATCGAAGAGGTCCTCAAGGGTGCCGACATGGTCTTCATCACCGCCGGTGAGGGCGGCGGCACCGGCACCGGCGCCGCGCCCATCGTCGCCGACATCGCCCGCGGCATGGATGCGCTCACCATCGCGATTGTCACCCGACCCTTCGGGTTCGAAGGTCGACGACGCGCCGTCCAAGCCGACGGCGGCATCTCCCGGCTCCGGGAGAAGGTCGACACCCTCATCGTGATCCCCAACGACCGGCTCCTCGACGTGTCCGACGAGAAGTCGTCCCTGCTCAGCGCGTTCAAGATGGCCGACGATGTGCTCCTGCAAGGCGTGCAGGGCATCACCGACCTCATCACCACCCCCGGTCTCATCAACACCGACTTCGCCGACGTGCGGATGATCATGCAGAACGCCGGCACCGCCCTCATGGGCATCGGCGAATCGGCGGGGGAGAACCGAGCGATCGCCGCGGCCCGCGCCGCGATCTCCAGCTCGTTGCTCGAGGCCAGCATCGAAGGCGCCCGGGGCCTGCTCCTCAACGTGTCCGGCCCGTCCGACCTCGGCCTGTTCGAGGTCAACGAAGCCGCCGAGATCGTCAAGGAGACCGCGCACCCCGACGCCAACATCATCTTCGGGGCCATGATCGACGACTCGCTCGGCGAGAACATCCGGATCACCGTCATCGCCGCGGGCTTCGACCGCTTCGACGGCGAGCGGCGCGCCGAATCCCGGCGTCGTCCCGAGCCGATCGGGCCTTCGGCCCGGGACGAGCTTCCCGACTTCGGGGGCGGCGGGGGAAGCGGCGACGAGGACGACGACTTCGACGTCCCCGAGTTCCTGCGCTGATCCAACACCGGCTCGGTCCGGCGCACATCACCTGGACCGACCGTCACGGCGGCGTCTCCGCCGCGCCGTTCGCGACCGCCAACCTCGGTGGACACGTCGGCGACGACCCCGCCGCGGTCCAACACAACCGCGCCACCCTCGCCGACACCCTCGGCCTCGACGCCCCCGACGGCTGGTGGTGGCTGCGCCAGGTGCACGGCGCCCACGTCCTGACCGTCGACGGGCCACCCCCCGCGACCGTCCCCGCCGCTGACGCCGCGGTGACCGGCGAAGCCGCCCGTCCGCTCGTCGTCCTCACCGCCGACTGCGCCCCCTTGGTCCTCGCAAGCGACGATGCCGTCGCCGTCGTCCACGCCGGATGGCTCGGCCTGCTCGCCGGGGTCGTCGAAGCCGCCACCGATCGGCTGCGGTCCGTCGGCCGCGGTGTCGTCCGGGCGGCGCTCGGGCCGTGCATCCACCCAGCGCGCTACGCCTTCGGCGCCGAGGACCTCGCCCGTGTCGTCGACGCCTACGGGCCGGGTGTCGCCGCCACCACCGGCGATGACCAGCCCGCGCTCGACCTGCCCGCCGGTGTTCGCGCCGCGCTCCACCAGGCCGGCGTCGACGACCTCCACGACGTCGACGTCTGCACCGCAGCGTCACTCGACCATTTCTCGTACCGACGGGACGGACGCACCGGCCGCCAGGCCGTCGTCGCGGTCCTCGACCCGTGAGCATCGCGGCGGCGGTCACCGACGTCCGGACGCGCATCGCCGCGGCCGCGCACCGCGCCGGGCGCGACCCGTCCGCCGTCACCCTCGTCGCCGCCACCAAGACCGTCCCCGCGGACCGCATCGCCGAAGCCGTCACCGCGGGCGTGGTCGACGTGGGCGAGAACCGCGCCCAAGAGCTCCTCGCCAAGGTTCCTGTCCTCGCTGCCCTCACCCCCGCGCCCCGTTGGCACTTTCTCGGCCGGTTGCAGCGCAACAAGGTCCGGGCCCTCGCCCCGGTGGTCAGCTGTTGGCAGAGCATCGACCGCCTCGCGCTCGGCGAGACGGTCGCCCACCATGCCCCCGGCGCCCAGGTTTTCGTTGAGGTCAACCTGGCCGGTGAGCCGCAGAAGGCGGGCTGCCCTCCTGGCGAGGTCGCCGGGCTCGTCGACGCGCTCCGCGACCGAGGGCTCGTGGTCGCCGGCCTCATGGCGGTCCCACCCGTCGGTGACGACCCCCGGCGGTGGTTCGCGCGCCTCCGGGACCTCGCCGCGACGGTGGACGCCCCGGAACTGTCGATGGGCATGAGCGACGATTTCGAGGCCGCCGTCGAGGAGGGCGCCACCCTGGTGCGGGTCGGGCGGGCCCTGTTCGGCCAACGACCCCGGTCACAGGCGCCCCAGCAGTAACCTGATCCCCTGGAGGGCGTGCACCGCCGCACGCGAACACGTTGGCTTCCCTGTGGCGCCGAGCCATGGTCTACCTGGGTCTCCAGGACGACGACGGCGAGTACGGGTA
>DAIPLE010000264.1:0-2818 GCA_036769425.1 Actinomycetota bacterium | reverse complement strand
GCGTCAACGAACGCGGACCACCGTTGATCGAACACCACGCTGGCCTCGATCTCTTCGAGGACCGCGAAGCCCGGAGGGAGGCCGATCTCGAACGGGTGGTCGCCGAGGATCCGCTGCGCGAAGCCGTGGAGCGTGGTGAGTGCGGCGTCGTCGAGCTGATGGAGGCCGGTGCCGCACCGTCGTCGTGCGTCGTCGTCCACGAAGTGTTCATCGCGACCGTTCGCGACGGCCTCCAGCGCGGCACGGACCCGGTCACGCAGCTCGGCCGCGGCCGCTTCGGTGAAGGTGATCGCGGCGACGTGACGGAGCTCGACCGCGCCCTGTGCGACGAGCGCGACGACGCGGTCGACCAGGGCACTCGTCTTGCCGGTTCCCGCCCCCGCCTCGACGAAGAGGCTCACGTCGTGGGCGTCGCGGATCCGGTCCCGGGCCTCGATGTCTCCCGGGGACGTCACGGCTGACCGTCGACATCGTCGACCGGCTCGTCGCCGAGCTCGAGGCGCCAGAACGGCTCCATGGCCTCGTCGGACGACTGACGTCCCCACGCGGTGCCTCGATCGAGCGGGCAGAGACGGTCGTACGGGCACCACAAGCAGTTCTGGAAGGTCTCGCGCTGCACGCGAGGGTCGTAGTCGCGCACACCGGGATACGCGGGGAAGCATCCGCGGTCGATGCCGTCGACGATGGTGTCGAGGACGTCCACGAAGCGGGCCCGCACCTCATCGTCCAGCCGGTAGCCCTTGCGGGCCTTCTCGAGCGTCTCGGCTTGGGTGTACCAGTAGTAGGCGTGCACCTCCTCGACGTCGCGGTCGCTCGCGGCGGCGAGCGCGTAGATCGGGAGCTGCAGACGCTGACCGGCGCAGACCGGGTCGTCCTCGAGACCGTCGTCTCGGGGCCGTCCCGTCTTGTAGTCATAGACCACCACGCGCGCACCGTCGGGAGACTGGTCGACCCGGTCGATGCGGCCGCGGAAGGTCACGCTTCGATCACCCGAGAGCGCCACGGTGACACCCGGTCGGCCGGCCATGCCGAAGTTCACTTCGAGGCCGGCGGCGGCGGGAACGGTGTCCAACGCCTCGCGGACCTCGGTGTCGATGGTCAAGAACCGAACCGCGGTGCGGGCAATGCGGCGTCGGGCCAGGCGCCACAACAGCGTTCGGCCTGTGATTCCTCGTGCTTGGGCGTCGTCGCAGTGTCGGGCGACGATCTGGAGCATCCGGGCCCGGTCGGCGTCGGTCCAGCGATGCGTCGGTGATGATGGGGGTTGTTCGCGCACGAACGCCTCGAGGATGGCGTGCACCAATGTCCCCTCATCGAGCGCGCTGATGGTCTCGGTGGCCTCCGGTCGCGCCACCTCGCGAACCCGAAGCACCCGGCCGAGGAGATACCGGAACGGGCACCGGGCCCAGTCCTCGAAGGACGTCGCACCGATCGGCCGGTCGGGGCCGTGCGCGACGAGTGTCGAGGCGCCGACGTTGCCGCTGAACGCGGTGAACTGGTCCGAGGACCGCCCGGCGGCGAGGGCGAAGCCGTGCCCTAACGCGCCATGGGCGAGCGGGTGGTCAGCGAGACCGCGGTGCGCGTTGCGCCACTCGCAGAGGCTGCGCAGGTCCCGCTCGGTGAGCGATCCGGGCTCGGCGTCCGATGTCACTCCTTGCTCGAAGGAGGCGACGACATCGAGCCAGGGTTGCGGGCCGAGGTTGCGCAGCTCCTCGGCGGTCACCGCCCGCCCGGCGTGGGCGCTCGCGGTCTCGAGCAGCCACCGCGCCGGGAGCCGGCCCTGTTGTGCCCGCGGGTCGGCCCGGGGGAAGCAGAGCATGGTCTCGTCGGCGGCGGCGAGCGCAGCGAGGTAGTCGCCGCGGCTCTCGGTCCGGCGCTCGGCCGTGGTGACCAGGGTGCCGACCACCGATCGGTCGTCGTCGGGGAGGAACGGGTCGTCGCGTCCCCGGGGAGGGAGGGCGCCTTCGAAGCCTCCGACGACGGCGATGGTCGTGAAGTCGGTGCCGACCGCGGTGTGCAACGGGCCGACGAAGATCCCGGTGCCGAACCGGCCGACATGGGTCGTCGAGCTCTCCAGCGCGGCCTCGAGCGCGTCACGGAACCGGGCCAGGTCGACCTCGGTTCCGAGCTCGTCGAGGCCGGCGAGATCGTCGAGTGCAGAGTCGAGTCGTCGGGCCGCGTCGAGCTCTCGTTCCGGCCAGTCGCCGCGCCGGCCTTCGCCGCCGAGGTACCGGGCGAGCAGGGCCCGAGCCCATCCGCTCAGCGTGGACCAGCTCGTCGGGACCGGCACCCGGGCCTGATCGAGGAGCTCGTCGACGAAACGCTCGAGGGCCGTCACGTGGTCGCGGTCGCGCTCCAGGCGACCGACCCGCCATTCGGGCTCGTCGTCGACATCGAGCTGCGCCAGCTCGTTGTCGATCTCGTGGCGGCGGAGCGCGAGCCGGTCGCGCCACTGGTCCTGCCCACCGACGATCCCGGCCTCGCGGGACACGAGGTCCCACCGGGTGCCGGGCACCCGGTGTCCCGAGCCATCGAGGATCGGGCCTGATCCGAGCCAGGCGGCCACGGCGTCGCGGGCGAAGTCCGCGCCGATGAGGTCGAGGACCCCGGTGAGGACCCGGCCGGCGACGGTGTCGCCCAGCGGACGGGGTGACGGGCCGGTCCAGGGAATCTCGGCGCTGTCGAGGAGCTCGGGCACGAGACGCGCGTACGGGTCGGCAACCGTGTAGAGGATCGCGAGCCGATGGAAGGGGGTACCGGCTTCGGCGCGGGCGAGGAGGCGCCGGATCGCGGCGCGGGCCTCGTCGTCGGGGTCGGC
>DAIPLE010000263.1:0-2820 GCA_036769425.1 Actinomycetota bacterium | reverse complement strand
GACCAACCGGATCAGGATCCCCCACAAACACAACCGGTCCGGCACCCGAGGGCGGTGACAACCCAACGGGTGGGTCTCGACCTGGGGCGGCAAGAGCGGCTCCACCGCCCGCCAGACGACATCAACCACTTCGGGCTCCAGCGCGCGCATGATGATGGGGTCCTCCACCAGTCGTCGGGGTTGGGCAGCACCCGACATCAGAATCGGGCCAACCCGACGACCGGTGGATGGTCACCTATCCGCGCGACTCCTTAGTGGCCTTCGAGGCGGCCGCGGGCGGCGGCATCGTCTTGCCGTTGAGAGCGCTTCTGGCGCTTAGCCATCCGCTTCTCCATCAGTGATCGGCCTTGCTTCTTGTCGTTGGACTTCTTTGGGGACTTGTCCGTCATCTCCGGGTCCTTCCCACCACCGACCGGATCACGGTCGACACTCACTCGGGCTTGTCTGGACTCGATGTTCGGAGGGCGTTTTGAGCGTACTGCCGGCGGGCTCGAGGCGCGAGGAATCGACTGCGATGCTCGTCGCCACGCGGGTGACGCCGGCGGCCGACGTGGGCGCCGGCGTGCTGGAGGTGGTCGGTTCGCCGCGCGGCTCAGCGATACCCGGCCGCGATCTCCTCGAGCCACCAGGTGGGCACGGCGCTCATGAGCGTGTCCCAGTTCCAGTAATCGCGCCAGAGGGCGATCTTGTCGTCACCGAACCGGTGCACGGACACGAACGGCAGCGAGACCTGCTCGCCGGTCGGGAAGAACCAGTGCTCGGTGTGCTCGGTGACGACCGTGTCCCCTTCGGCGGTGATGGCCTCGATGTCGTGGGTGTGATCGGTCAGCTTGGCGAGGCCGAGCCGGAGCCGTGCGGCCACCTCGGCCGGCCCGGTGGCACCCTGGTCGGGATGGGGCATGTCGCAGTAGTAGCCGTCGGAGGCGAAGAGCGCCCCGACTTCGTCGAAGTCGTGGCGGTCATAGAGAGCGGCCCACAGCTGTTGCACCGTCGCCTTGTTCTCGTCTGCGGTCATCGCGGCTCCTCTCGTCTTGATCGACGTTATCGGCGCGGACCCGCAGCGCCGTGGAGCGAGGCGTCATCGACGGATGGCGAGCGCGAAGAGATGTCCGCTGTGACCCATCGGGTCGGGCACCAGTCGGTCGGTGATCACGTCGAGGTGGGCGCCGCGCAGGAGCTCGAGATTGGTCGCGTCGTCATAGTGGCTCCAGTACATGGCGGTCCCGAGCCAGCTGGTCGGATCGTGGTCTTCGGGCAGATCGTTCGCGCCGAGGCAGAGCAGCGCGAGGCCGCCCGGGCGCAGGACGCGGTGGCACTCGCGGAGAATCGCCGGGTGGTCGCGGCGGGGCACGTGGATGATGGCGTAGAAGGAGACGACGGCATCGAAGTGCTGGTGCGGGAACGGGAGCGCGCTGAGGTCGCCGTGGACGAGGTCGGCACCGGCCACTCGGGAGTGGGCGAGGGACAGCTGGCGCGACGAGAAGTCGAGTCCGACCACTCGGTGTTCTGCTTCGGTGAGGAGCTGCATCACCGGCACTCCGGCGCCGCACCCCGCGTCGAGCACCCGGGAGCCGGGAGCCAGTCGAGACAGCAGCCCGCGGAGCATCACGACGTCGCCACCGTCGCGGGTTCGGTCGGCGAGGTAGGACTCGGCGACGTCGTCGTAGCCGCGCCGGACGATGCCCCGTGGTTCGTCCCGCATCGGGTGAGTATCACCGGGCCTGGGGACAGCGTCGGTTGATTTCACCGCGTCGCTGGTTCGCGACGCGACCGTGCCGACGGGACGGGTACCGGTCAGTGGGGTGGGACGGTCCAGTGGCGCAGGTCGGTGCTGCGGGCCAGGGCGAGCTCGTCGTGGCCCGAGCCACCGAAGCTGGCGAGCTCCGACGCGTCGGCGTAGATCAGGTAGAAGTGACCGGCGACCTCACCGCGGTTGACGAGGAACGCGCCGTTGGCGTGCTCGTAGGAGACCCCGGTGGTTC
Organism: Actinomycetota bacterium; assembly: GCA_036769425.1. Classification (GTDB taxonomy): domain Bacteria; phylum Actinomycetota; class Acidimicrobiia; order IMCC26256; family PALSA-555; genus PALSA-555. The sequence goes on along the minus strand of DAIPLE010000263.1, from coordinate 838 downwards.
CGCGGCCTTGATTCCACGGCTCCTGGGGGACCTGCAGCGCTCGCCCGGCTGACCAGCGCAACCAGCCGTGCGGGTCGTGGGGGTTGCCCGTGAGTTGGAACAGGTAGGGCCGATCGAAGCGGTTGCTCGTGGCGAGCAGCTGCCAGCGACCCTGTAGCGCCAGGAACTGGTAGTTCTCGATCGTGTCGCCCATGACGGTGATCTGGGGTCGCCCGATGAGCGTCCAGGGACCGTCGAGGGTCCCGGTGCTGGAGCGGGCTATCTCGAACGCTTGGGGACCGTCGGCACCGCCGACCTTGTATCCGAGGAGGAGCCCGGCCGGGGTCCAGGCCAGCGCGGCGTCGATCATCCGGTCGCTGGGTCCGGGGTGGAGTGAGCGTCCGAGCGGACGCGGTGCGGAGAAGCTGCGGAAGTCCCGGGTCGTGCGGTAATAGAGCTTCGCTTGGCGGCCGTCGACGTCGTGGACGAACGACTGGTCGGTGACGACGAACGTCCCGTCGGGGGCCCGGACGACGTCAGGGGACGCGTCACCTTCGACGGTCGGGTCGTGGGCCAGGGTCGTCGGGGGTGTCCAGCGGCGGAGGTCGACGCTCGTCGCGACGCCGAGGGTCCAGTGGGCGTCGACGCCCACCTGGCTGAAGAGAGCGACCCAACGGTGATCGGACCACACCAAGGCGGGATCCTTCAGCGCCCGGTCGGGATAGGCGAGGAGTGGGTTGTGGAGCTCCGACCACGAGATGGTCGGTGTCGCGGCTGGGGTCGGCGACCGGCACCCGAAGCTGACCAGCGCGGCGCCCACCGCGAGGAAGACCAACGTCGGGATGGGCCGGGCCGCCGT
>DAIPLE010000262.1:0-2822 GCA_036769425.1 Actinomycetota bacterium | reverse complement strand
GCGTCGCGGGCGCGGCGACGACCGCGAAGGGCTCGGGGCTGAGCGTCGGGCATTCGTGCACCTACCTGACCGCCCAGCAGGTCCAGAAGGTGTTCAGGTCGCCGGTCACCATCGATCCGACCAACCGGGGCGGCAGCACCCTGGTCTCTTCGGCCTGCAGCTATCTCGTGGGACCTCCGGGTCAACCCACCGGCGCGCTCGTCGCGCTCGACGTGTTCCCGTTCTTCCCTCCACCCGGTCAGACCGCCATCGACGCCCTCGAGAGCCAACGCGCCACCGATTCCCTGGGCGGGCTCACCATCGTCGACGGCAAGCTGGGCCAGAAGAGCTACGTCGACCTCGACCGGTCGGTCCTGGTCGTGGCGCCGAACAAGAAGTTCGCGTTCAGCCTCCAATGGCTGCCGACGAGCGGACCGCCGATCGGCGCGAAGCTCGACACCAAGACCCAGAAGCAGCTCACGACCCTCGCGAAGCAGATCATCGCCCGCGCCCCTAAGTAGGGCGCGGGCGCTACACCGCGGGCGCTACACCGGGGGCGCGGTCGAACCGGTCGTCGCGGCGATCTCGACCAGGACATCACCGTTCGGTCGGACGTGGGCGCGGTCCCGAGGCTGGAGCAGCAGCGTCGTGAACGGCCACTGCACGATCGCGGGACCGGTCAGGGGCGGTCCGGGTCGTAGGTGTTCGCCGTCATAGACCGGCGCGTCGTGCCACCCGTCGCCGGTGTGGACCCGGCGTTCCCCGACGGGCCTCACCGGCTTGGTCTCAGGCTCGAGCACCACCGGGGTGGGCTGGTCGACCAGTCCGGTCGCGGCCAGACGGATCCCGCGCACCATCGGCTCCTGCGAACGGGCTTCGATGAGTCGGGCTTCCTCGTTCTCCCGGTGGAACTCCTCGACCGCGGCCGCCACGTCGCCCGCCGCGATTGGGGCGCCGGCCCGGCGGGGGAGCGGGATCGAATGGTCGAACGTCTGGCCGGGGTACACGAGGTTCAGCATCCACTCCAGGCGCACCCGGCTGTCGGGCACGCCGGCGGCCGCGAGCTCGCGGCGCGCGGCGCATTCGACGTCATCGGCGAGCACGTTGAGGCGAACCAGGTCCACGGCCCGCCAGTCGGCGAGCAGGGTCCGGGCGGCGTCGACCACATGGTCGGCGCTCATCAGCCCCAACGCCGAGAAGCCCGGCGCGGCGCGCGGGACGAGCAGGCGGCGGATCCCCAGACCGGCGGCTTGCGTCGCGGCGTGCACCGGGCCCATCCCGCCGAAGGCGACGAGGTCGAGGCGGCGCGGGTCAGCGCCGGCGAGGGCCAACACGCGACGGATCGCGTCGGTCATGTGCGCGTCGACGATTCGCAGCACCGCGACCGCGGCATCGACCGCGTCGACGCCGAGCTCCTTGCCGAGCCGTTCGAGGGCCTCCCCGGCGCGGTCGACCTCGAGGGCGCGCCGTCCGCCCCAGAACGCGGCCGGGTCGAGCCGACCGAGGAGCACATCGGCGTCGGTCACCGTCGGTGCCGATCCTCCGAGCCCGTAACACGCCGGGCCGGGGTCGCTCCCGGCGGACTCCGGTCCGACGTGGAGGACGCCACCCTCGTCGACCCTGGCGATTGAACCGCCGCCGGCGCCGATGGCGTGGATGTCCACCATCGGTAGCGCGATGCAGTATCGGTGACGCCAGTTCCAGTCACTGGTGAGCTCGGGTCGCCCGTCGCGGATCAGACAGACGTCATAGCTGGTGCCACCCATGTCGACGCTCACCACATCGCCGAGACCAGCGTCGCGGGCCGCGCGTGCCGCGGCGACCACCCCGCCGGTCGGCCCGGACCCGATGGTCGCCACGGCGCGTCGCCCGATGGCGTCGGGGGTGGCGACACCACCCGCCGACGTGGCGATGAGCAGGGCCCGGCGGTATCCGGCGTCGGTGAGGCGACGCTCGAGGCGTTCGAGGTAGCGGACGATCGGCGGCCCGACGTAGGCGTTCACGAGGGTCGTGGACGTGCGCTCGAACTCCGGGGGCTTGGGGTAGACCTCGTGGGACAGCGACACCAGCTCGACGTCGGGGTACTCCTCGGTGATGAGGTCGCGGGCCCGAAGCTCGTGCGTCGGGTTGAGGTAGGAGTGGAGGAACACGACCGCGATCGACGTGATCCCGAACGCGTGAAGCCGCCGGGTGGCGCGTCGGACCGCTTCCTCGTCGAGGGGCGTGTCGACGACCCCTTCGGCGGTCAGGCGCTCGGGGATCTCGAGGCGGACCCGACGGCGGGCGATCGGCCGGGGTGCCGGGTACGCCGGATCCCAGATGTCTTCTTTGTAGCAGCGGCGCAGCTCGATCTCGTCACGGAACCCGGCGGTGACGAGCAGACCGGTCGGTGCGCCCGACATCTGGATCATCGTGTTGTCGCCGGCCGTGGTGCCGTGCACGATCGAAGCGGTGCGGGCGAGCAGTGCCGTGGTGTCGAGTTCCTCGGCGGTGGCGAGACGAGCGAGACCGGCCAGGACCGCTTCGGACTGGTCGGCTGGTGTCGTCGGTGTCTTCTCGAGGACCACCGACGCGTCCGGGCGGAGGAGCACGAGGTCGGTGAACGTCCCGCCGACGTCGATCCCGATGCGGTACTCGCTCACCGCCGCGTTCACCCCCCGGGTTCAGCGAGGTTGCTGCGACGCGCCCGCAGCTCGCGGGTGGCGTCCTCGTCGACGGCGAGCGTCATGTCCTCGAGCGAGCCGGTCACCACGACCCCGTACTCCTCGTGGGCGGCGTCGATGGACACGTACTAGTCCCACACGTCGTCCAGGACCGCGCAGGGGTCCCGGGCCAACGGGTCC
>DAIPLE010000078.1:0-9105 GCA_036769425.1 Actinomycetota bacterium | reverse complement strand
TGGGCGCCAAGTTCCCCTACCCGATGGGCGACGCTTGACCGCACCCGGTTCGGCCGCGGTCGGTTCTCACCGCCGGGACCTGACGACCAGCCCAATGGCGCGATAGGCAGGAGCCATGTTCGTGCTGGTCGATCTCGCAACGCACCCGCCGGTCGTCTCACTCGAGGAAGCGGCCGACACCAAGCGGTTCCACGTCGAGGTGGCTGGCGGCACCGATCGGGCGCTGGTGTTCGGTGCTCTCGTCGACGCCGCCGCCGGGCGACTCGAAGGAGACGACGCCTGGATCACCATCGATGCCCTTCGCCGCCTCGCCGCCGCCCAGGCTGATCCCGACTGGGACACGGACTTCGCGGCGATGCTCGACTATGCCCGCGGCAAGGGCTGGTTGGACGACACCACCCACGCGATCCGAGCGCACATCGAGTGGCCGGATGGCTGAGCGACGCCAGCACGTCCTTGTCGCGGCGGCGTGGACGGAGAACCGCGCCGACCCGCCCGCCCTCGGCGACCTTGCCGACGCGGGCTGGCGAGTTGAGCCCGTCTTCGCCGATCAGACCGCCTTGGATCGCGCGGGCTCGCGGGGCCGGACGCCACCGCCCTTCCAGGCGCTGCTCTGGCGCGAGCTTCCGGCGGGGGAGCTGGTCGCGCTCGACGCGGTCGTCCCGGAAGCGATCCGGACGGTCTCGGAACGCTGGGCGGCGCTGCGCCTGCGGGCTCATCCGGCGTGGGACGACACCACCGCGAGCAACGTCGAACCGCAGATCAAGCAGGTGTCGTTCCTGAAGGCCCAACCCGACCTCACCCGGTCCGAGTTCACCCGCCATTTTCGCGAACACGTCGCCGTGGCCCGCGTGCATCACCCGGCGATCTGTCGATACGTCCAACATGACGTGGTCGAGACGGCCGGCGAACATGCCCTCGACGTTCAGGGGGTATCGGAGCTGTGGTTCGCCGACGAGCGCATCCTCGTCGATCGCTACTACGCCAGCCCCGAAAGTGTCGCGGTGGTGCGGGCCGACAACCGCGAGTACATCGACTTCTCGGGCACGTTGTCACTGTTGGTGCGGCCAGTCGACGCGGCCAAGCGTCCGTCGTGACCGCCGAGCACCACGAGCTCCGAGACGCGTTCCGGTCCTTCTTTAGGAGACAGGCCGCCCCGGACCGGCTGCGCGGCGCCGAGCAAGCGGACCCACCCGGCTTCGACGCCGACCTGTGGTCCCACGCCCGGTCGCTCGGGGTTCCCGAGATGGCCACCGAAGGAGCCACGCTCGCCGATCTCGCGATCGTGGCGGAAGAGTACGGGCGTGCCCTGGCACCCATCCCGCTGCTTGAGACCGTCGTCGCCAGTCGCCTCCTCGCGCAGGTCGACCCTCGCGGGCTCGTGGACCACGTCGAGCCGTCCGTGCTCACACTGGCGCTGCGATCCACGGTCGATGGCGTCGCGTCGCTCGTCCCGGCGGGCGCGGTCGCCGACACCCTGATCGCGCTCGAGGATGACGCACTGATCCTCGTGCGGGACGGACGCCGAGGCACGGCGGCCCCGAATCTCGGCAGCGCGCCCCTCGCCTCGTGGGACCTCCCCGACCCGACCGTGCTGATCCGAGGGGGACCGGCGCGGGCAGCTCACGCCGCCGCGCTCGACGAGTGGCGCGTGTTGATGGCGGCAGCCCTCGTGGGGCTGGCTCGACGAGCCCTCGAGCTCGGCGTCGAATACGCCAAGGCTCGTCACCAGTTCGGGGTGCCGATCGGATTGTTCCAGTCGATCCAGCACCGCCTCGCGGACGTCGCGACTCTCGTCGACGCCTCCGGACTCCTCGCCGAACGCGCCGCCACACGACCGGACGCGCAGCTCGCAGCCATGGCCTACCTCCTGGCCACGCGAGCGGCGCGAGAGACGACCGGTCTGAGCCTGCACATCCACGGCGGATACGGCTTCATGCTGGAGTACGACATCCAGCTCTATTTCCGGCGGGCCAGCGCCTGGCCGCTCCTGCTGGGCGACCCGGCCGACGAGCTCACCCGACTCGCCGGACTGCTCGCCGACGGACGGTGGACGGCGTCCGAGCATGACGCCACCAGCGACTTTCGCGCTGAAGTCCGAGAAGTCCTCGCCGGAGCCTGCTCCGACGAGGTGATCCAGCGGGCCTACCGGACCGGCACGGTGCACGACTGGGACTTCCACCACGCGGCTGCGGCGCAGGGCTGGCTCACTGCCGGGTGGGGTCCAGAATGGGGAGACCCAGAACGCTCGGACGACGAGGTCACGGCGCTCTGGGAGGAGCTCGAACGCATCGGTGCCCCCACGGACGGGTGGGGGACCTCAGACCTCGTTGCCCGCACCTTGGCGCTCGTCGGGACTGCAGCCCAGCGCCAAGACATCGTCCCTCGGTTCCTGCGGGGCGAGATCCTGATCTGTCTCGGATACAGCGAACCGGACTCCGGTTCGGATGTGGCGGCGGCTGCAACGAGAGCCGAACGTGACGGCGACGACTGGGTCATCAACGGCCAGAAGATGTTCACGACCCTCGCGCACGAGGCGTCCTACGTCTTTCTCCTCACCCGCACGAACCGAGAGGTTCCAAAACATCGCGGGCTGACGATGTTCCTGGTCCCGATGAACCAGCCCGGAATCGAGATCACCCCGATCCACACCCTCAGTGGCGAGCGAACCAACATCACCTACTACACCGACGTGCGGATTCCCGACGGGTGCCGAGTGGGCGAGATCGACGGTGGTTGGAGCGTGATGACCGTCGCCTTGGCGTTCGAACGCAACCCGACCATGGTCGGCGAGCTCGCCCGCGTGCTCCGCCACTTCCACCGGTGGTCCGCGACGCATCCCGAGGTGCTCGACCGTCGACCCGTCGGCGAGCGGCTCACGCTCGCCGCGATCGACCTCGAAGCGGGCCGGGTCCTGAGCGAGCGCATGAGTGCCATCGCGGCCGCCGGCGAACTCCCGATCGTCGAAGGGTCGATGGCGAAGCTCTTCTCGTCCGAGGCGCTGATCCGAGCCTCGGCTGGCCTCGTCGATGCGCTCGGCGTCGAAGGCACGCTGTCACCCGGCGCACCCGACGCTCCTGCCGACGGTTGGGTGGAGGCGATGCACCGCCACGCGCAGGTCACCACCATCCGGGCCGGGACCAGCGAGATCCAGCGCAGCATCATCGCCGAACGCGGCCTCGGGCTTCCCCGGTCGGGACGCTGAGCGCTACGACCGGCTGGTCAGCGCCCGGGCACCGTCCTCGGTGATCCAGACCGGGTCACCGTGGACCGCGTCCTCGACGGTGGCCTCGAGGTACACGACCATGTTCGGACCGAGAACATCGTCGGCACGTACCTCCTCATGACCGAGCCCGACTCCCTCCACCGCCACCCCGCGGGACTCGACGTCGGCCACGGTCACGCCGGGCCGGCAGGCATCGACCGCGGCCGCGATCGCCGCCCGAGCCGCGGCGCCACCACCGGGCCAGGTCCGGGCGAGGGAGCCCTCCCACCCGTCACGGATCACGCCGGCCCGCATCGACCAATCGCTCCCGTGGACATCGATCCTCGGCTCGAACGCGGGAGTGGTGACACCGAGCTGAGCCATCCGCTCCTCGAAGACGCCCTGCAGCACCACCAGGCTGACGCCGGGCGTCGCGGCGTCGCGGACCGCGTCGAACGCCTGCTCGGCGACCGCGACCGCGGCCCGGATCCCTGCCACATCATCGGCGGTCTTGACGCGGCGCACCGCTCGGAGCAGCGCTTCACCGTCGCTCAGCTCGGCGTTGGGAAAGACCGACGCGAGGAGCTGCGCGAAGAGGGGTGACATCCCGTCCACGCCGACGCGCCGGACGGCGCTGCCAGCCGTTGCGGCCGCGACGGCGTCGATGAGGTTCACGGGATTCCAGGAGATGGGATAGAGCCGCTCCGGAGGCACCGAGTCGGGAACGCCGTCGTCGGTGACACTCAACAGGTGCACCGCGGCGCTGGCTCGGACCACGACACAGCCAGGCGCGAACGGTCGAGTACCGGCGAGCCAGAGCCGCGCCGCGCCGGACACGTATCGGGCATTGGCTTCCCGTCCGAGGATCAGAACGTCGACCTCGGCGTCGGCCATGGCGGCGCAGGTCCGCTCGAGGTGATCAGCGGTCGATGCCATACGCCTCGAAGCCCAGGTTCGAAAGCCGCTCGTACCCGTTGTCGGTCACGACGACGATCTGTTCGGCGCGGAACCCACCCCGGCCGTCCTCCCAGATGACGGGCTCGAGGACGAGCACCATCCCCGGGGCGAGCACGATCGACTCGTCGAAGTCGTCGCCGAGGTCGGTGCCCACGAACGGCATCTCGGCGCTATCGGTCCCGGTGCCGTGCGCCAGGTAGAGGTGGGTGAGCCACGGCCGTCGTCCGTACACCTCGCCGGCAGCCCGGGTCAGGTCCCGGGCCGTCGCCCCCGGCTTGGTCACGGCGAGCACCGCGTCGACCGTGGCGAGCCAACGGCGGCAGTGCTCGCGATGATGCCCGTCGAGCTCCCAGCCGATGACCCAGGTGTGGCCGTAGTCGGACTGGTACCCCTCGTAGCTGATGCCGGTGTCGACGAACACCACGTCGCCGAGCCCGAAGCGACGGTCGGTCGTCACGGTCGGAAAGACCACGTCCCCGGTGGCGGTGTACGGACCGTCGTTGATCGCCGCGGGCATGACCTGCCACACCGGATCCACGGTGTTCCCCGATGCGCCGAGCTCGGCGACCCGGCGCAAGAACCGGCCGGTGAGCTCGGTTGCCGCGACACCGGGCGCGGCGAGGCCAACGACGTCGCCGATCGCGGCCTCGTTGATCGCCTGGGCGCGCCGGATGCACTCGAGCTCGTCGTCGGTCTTGATGATCTTCGCCGCTGACAGCACCCCCGACGCGTCCTGAGGGTCCCGATCAGCGAGTGCGCGCCACAAGGGCACCGTCGCGTCGTCGACCGCGAGACGACCGGGCGGTAGGGACGCGACCAGCTGTTCGGCGCCGTCGTCCCATTCGAGGTCCAGACCCGCATCGAGGGCGAGATCGGGGTCGCCAGGGACACCGTCGGGCTCGAACGTCCAAAGGTGGGGTGGGGCGCCGTCGGCGGTGACGGCGGCCACCGCCCGTCGGTGGATGGCGCGGCTCTGGTCGGTCGCCGCGCGGCGCGCTCCGGTGGCGTAGCCGACGTTGCTTTGGCCGAGGAGGACGAGCACGTCGATGCCCTGGGTCTGCATCGCGTCGAGCAGGCGGGCATGGCGGGTGCGCCGCATGCGTGCCAGGTCGAGGGGCCGATCGAACGCCAGTCCGGGGCTGCTCATAGCGGCAGCTTGTACGCGTCGACGGCGTTGCGACCGAGGACGCGGACCTGGGCCGCGGCGTCGAGACCCGTGAGCCCGTCCCGCAGCTCATCGACGATCCCGGGGTGGTACTCGGGGTGCGGGTAGTCCGACGCCCAGAGGATCCGGTCCGCACCGAGGTACGTGGCGCAGGCCGCCAGGTTCCACTCCTCGGCCTCGAAACCCGCCCAGCACTGGCGCTGGAAGTACTCGCTCGGGAGCAGGGAGAGCCAGCGCTGCTCGAGCGGGAACGCTTTGACCTGCTCGTCCATCCGCTGGAGCTGGGTCGGGATCCACCCGCCGCCGGACTCGAGGAACAGGAATCGAAGGGTTGGGAACCGCTCACAGACACCACCCATGAGCAGGCGGCCGAGCGAGACCACCATGTCGACGGTGTTGCCCACCGCCTGACCGAGCCCGGAGCCACCGTGCAGCTCGTTCATCGCCATGTTGGTGATCATCATGTTCTCGCTCTCGGCGACGAGCCCGAACTTGCGACACGCGCCGGGGGTGTCGACGTGCACGCCGGGATGCAAGGCGACGGGCACATCGAGCTCCTCGATCGCGGCCCAGAACGGGTCGTAGACGGAGTGATTCAAGGGGAGCTCGTCGACGTACGCCGACGGTCGGATGAACACGCCGCGCAGGCCCAGGTCGGTGACGGCGCGTCGCGCCTCTTTGATCGCTCGGGGAACATCCTGGAGTGGCACGGCGGCGATCCCGAACAGGCGGGTTGGGTAGGCGGCGCAGTACTCCGAGATCCAGTCGTTGTACGCCTGGATGCAGGCGGTGACGAACTCTGGGTCGTGGAGCGCCTCGATGGGGTCGCACGGTCCGAAGAACATGGCCTGCGACGGGTACAGCACCGCGGCGTCGATTCCGTCGCCGTCCATGTCGATGAGGCGGGCGTGCGGGTCGGACCCGCCGGGGACGCGCAGGCTCTGGGTCAGGTCGAAGAAGGCCTGTGGTGTCATTCCCACGGCGGCGGCCATCTGGTCCTGGAGCTCGCGGCCACCGCCGCGGACTCGTCCGCCAACGAAGTAGGTCTCGTAGATGTCGTCCTCGACGACCTTGCGTGGGATCCAATCACCCCAGCGTGCGGCGTCCATCCGCTCGACCCAGAGGTCGTCGGGCTCGTAGGTGTGACCGTCAGCGTCGACGACGAGCGGCTCGCCCGGCATCGCTCCTCCTCACGCGTCCCTCAGGGTGGCGACGGCGCCCAAACCCTACGGCCCGAACGGAGACGATGGGACGGATCGTGGTTATTAGCGGCCGAGCAGCGGGGCAACGTCGCGGTGGAACGCATCCATCTGGTCGAGTAGCTCGGTGAGTGACCGGGTCCGGAATCGGAGTTGCACGTGGTTCACACCCATCGCTCCGAACTCGTTCAACGAGTCGGCGAGCTGAGCCGGTGACCCCGAGACGGTGGCATCACCGGTATCCCATTGCGGCTCGCCGACGTACACGTATTCCGGCGCGATCGTGGCGCCGAGGTCGATCGGGTCGTCACCGCGCGTGCGGCGCCGATGCTCGAGCAGGTACTCGATCTGGCCCGGCATGTCGGCTCGCGGGGTGCCCTGGGGCAGCCATCCGTCCCCGCGCTGCGCCGCGCGGCGGAGCGCGGGGTTCGACGATCCCCCCACCCAGATCGGAACCGGGTCTTGGCGGGGGCGGGGCGCCATTCCCGCGTCGTGCAGATGGCCCCAGAACGAGGTGTCGAGGTCGGGATACTCGTTCGTGAACGCCTCGCGGACCACGTCGATCGCGGCGTCGGTCACGGCGCCCCGCCCGGCGAAGTCCAGGCCGAGCAGGTCGAACTCCCCTTCGAGGTGGCCGGCCCCGACGCCGAGGATTGCTCGGCCGCCCGAGAGCTCATCCAGTGTCATGAACGACTTCGCGGTCTGGAGCGGATGGCGGTAGCTCATGACGTACACGTGCGAGAGGAGCCGGACGCGTTCGGTCAGCGCCGCGATCCATCCGAGGGTGGCGACGGTTTCGTACCACGTGGTGCCCATGTGCGCATCGAGGGGCTTCGTGACCGCCAGGTGGTCACAGACGGCGACGTAGAAGAAGCCGGTCTGGTCGGCCTTGCGCACGATCGCCGCCAGCTCTTCGGCACCGGCGTTCAGTTCCCAATCCTCGACGAACGTCTTGCTCTTCGCCTGGACCGGAAGTTGGATCCCGTAGGCGAGGACACCATCAGGGACGATCGACGCCATCGGATGATCCTCAGCCGTGCAGGGAGGCGCGCACTGCGTCGAAGGCGACCTGCTGCGCGTCCTTCGATCCGTCGAGCACCGCGTCCATGTTGAAGAACCCGTGGAACATGCCCGAGGCCCGGTACGTCGTCGCAGGTACCCCGGCCGCCTCGAGCGCCGCGGCGTAGGCCTCGCCTTCGTCGCGCAGCGGATCCATCTCGGCGGTGACGACGCACGCCGGCGGCAGCCCGGCCAACGAAAGCGCTCGGATCGGCGAAACGTACGGGTCATCGCCGCTCGCCGACTCGCCGAGATACTGGTCTCGATACCATTCCATCTGGGCGGTGGTCAGGAAGTAGCCAACACCGTTCTCGCGCTTCGACGGATAGTCGTTCCGAGCCGCGCTCACATCGATGACCGGGTACACGAGCAGCTGGTACGCGAGGGCGGGGCCCTCCCGGTCGCGAGCCATCTGGGCGACCACCGCGGCGAGGTTCCCTCCCGCGCTGTCGCCGGCGACCGCGAGCCGGGTCGGGTCGATCCCCAGCTCGGCGGCGTGGTCCGCCACCCATCGGCACGCCGCGTACGCGTCGTCGGCGGCCGCCGGCCAGGGATTCTCGGGAGCCAGCCGGTAGTCCACCGAGACCACCACCGCGTCGACGGCATTGGTCAGACGCCGGCATCCACCGTCGTGGCTGTCGAGGTCACAGATCACCCATCCACCGCCGTGGAAGTAGACGACCCCCGGGCGAGGGCGGTCATCGCCCTTCGGGTGGTAGATCCGAACCGGGATCTCGCCGTCGGGTCCCGGGATCATGCGGTCCTGGGTGTCACCGACGGGCTCCAGGTCGGGGGGTCCGGGCAGCGCCTTGACCTGTTGGCGTGCTTCGGCCGCGGACGCGACCGTGTCGACCCGCGGGAACGTCTGGTCCAGGATCTCGATCAGGGCGGCCGCGGCAGGATCGATCGGCATCGCCGCCGGACACTAGTGGGGGTCCTGACGCGCCGTCAGGGGTCAGTAGCCTGCGGCACCGAACCGGGAGGAGCCGTGCGCGCCGACGAGCAGTGGGTCAGCATCCCGGGCCTGGTGCGGGCCCGCGCTGAGGACTTCGCCGAGCAGGACGCGCTCGTTGACGAGGACGGCGTTCGTCTCGCCTATCGCGACCTCATGCCGCTCATGTTGCGCTCGACGAAGGCGGCGATCGCCGCCGGGCTCCAACCGGGGGACCGAGCGTCGATCTGGGCACCGAACCTCCACGAATGGATCGCGGCGGCGCTCGGGATCCTCGGCGCCGGGGGAGTGGTGGTCCCACTGAACACCCGGTTCAAGGGAGCGGAGGCGGCCTACGTGCTCGGCAAGAGCCGGGCGCGGATGCTGTTCACGGTGAACGGGTTCCTCGGCACCGACTACGTTCCGATGTTGCGAGACGCGAGCGTCGACCTACCCGCGCTCGAACGGGTCGTCGTCCTCCGCGGGACCGTCTCCGACGGCAGCGTCGCGTTTGACGACTACCTCGCGGCTGGTGATCAGATCAGCGACTCCGCGGCCCGGTCGCGCATCGACGCCATCAGCAGTGACG
>DAIPLE010000261.1:0-2847 GCA_036769425.1 Actinomycetota bacterium | reverse complement strand
CGTCATCACCTGGCTGCTCACCATCACCCGCAACCTCTCGATCGACGCCATGCGCGTCCGCCGACCGATCGCCATCGACCCCGACGCCCTCCTCGGTCTCGCCCCCCCAGCCGCTGACCGCGGCCCCGCTGACATCGCCCTCGTCCAATCCGACGTCGGGCGCCTCCGCGACGCGCTCCACACCCTCCCCGCCGAGCAGCGCCGCGCCATCGTCCTCGCCGGCGTCGTCGGCCTCACCGCCCGCGAGGTCGCCGAACGCGAAGCCATCCCGCTCGGGACCGCCAAGACCCGCATCCGCACCGCGCTGCAACGACTCCGCACCGCGCTGGTGAGCGAGGAGCGGACCGAATGAACCCCATCGGCTGCGCCGCGGTGCAAGACGCCGCCCCCGAGCTGGCGCTCGGCATCCTCGACGGCGCCGAACGCGCCGAGCTGCTCCTGCACCTCGCGGGCTGTCCCCGCTGCCAGGAGCACGTCAACGAGCTCGCCGGCGTCGCCGACGGTCTCACCCGCCTCGCCCCCGAGATCGAACCGCCCTTCGGGTTCTCCCGCCGGGTCGACGCCGCCATCCGCGGTGGTCGACGCCGCTGGGTGCGACGCTGGGGGACCGTCGCGATCGCCGCCGCAGCCGCGGCGATCATCGCCGTCGTCGCGGTCCGGGTCATCGACGCCGGACGCCCGTCGCCTCCCGTCGCCGCACCGGCGCTGCACACCGTCGCCATGATCGGCGCCAATAACGTCCGGGTCGGACGCGTCGCAGTGTCAGGGACGTCACCGGCCAGCCTCGCCGTCAACGTCGACTACTCCATCCCCGACGGCACCTACACCCTCGAGCTCGACCACCCCGGCGGCACCGACCATCGAGTCGGGACCATCACCGTGACCGGCGGCCACGGCCAGTGGAACGGCACCGCGCCGCTGGCCCGCCGCGACGACGTGACCCTCGGCATGGTCTCCACCGGCAACGTCGTGGTCTGCCAGGCCGCGGTCACCCAAGCCCAAGCGAGCTGACCCCGGTCAGGGGCGCAGCCGCTTCTCGAAGAACGCCAGTACCGCCTCGAGCGCATCGTGGGTCGGATGGCCGGGTTCGTCCACCAGGTCGAGGGTCAGCACCGAATGGGCCCGCCGCCGGATCCCGTCCGGGTTGCCCTTCGACGAGTCGATCTCGACCGCGAGGAACGAGTCACCGAGCTCGCGCCGCAACGTCTCGAACCGGGCCGCCGGCACCGCCGGGTCCTCAGAGAACCGCAACCCCATGACGCACGCGCCCGCGGCGGCTCGCTCCTTCACCCGGGCCAGGTCGGTGTCGCTGACCCCGATCGCGGCCTTGCGGCGCCGACCACCAGGGAACGGCAACGACGGCTGACTCAACACCGGGGCCTGCATCCGCTCGTCGACCATCATCGCCAACGCGAACCCGCCGGTGAAACACATCCCGACCGCGCCGACACCAGGTCCACCACACTCGGCGTGGGCGTCCGCGGCCAAGGCTCGCAACCACCCGATGATCGGGCTCGTCTCGTTCAACGCCCAGGTCGTGAACTCCCGGGCCACACACCCGCTCACCAGCGACCGGATCGTGTACCCCACCCCGAACGGCTTCCCCGGCGTGCCGAACAGCGACGGCATCCGCACGTGGAACCCCCGCTCGACGACCCGCCGACCAAAGTCGATCACCCCGGGATGCAACCCCGGGATCTCATGGATCACGATCACCGCCGGTCCCGTCCCCGCCGAATACACGACCCGCTCGACACCATCGTGCTCGAACACCGAGCGGGTGAACCCGGCCAGCGCCGCTTCGTCGCTCATCTCACACCTCCGAAGGGCTGACATCGTCGAGCGACCGGGCGGCCGTCTCGGGCAAGCGGGGCAAGAACACCACGGCGGCGAGCAGCGACGCCACCCCACACACCGCGATGGCCGGGCCCAGCCCCCCCACCGTCCCCGACAGCGTCGTCGCCGCCAACAGCCCGGTCGCCGATCCGGCGACACCACACACCAGCAAGAACCCATTCGACGTGCCGCGCACCTCGGTCGGGAACAGCTCCGCGTCGAGCGCCCCGAGCGTCAACCCGGCCGACGCCGCGGCCACGATCGACACCACCGCCGTCACCCACAGCACCGCCCCCGCGGTGACGAAGAACACCATCTGCGCCACCGTCGCCACCACCAACCCGATGATGCTCACCGGCCGCCGTCCCCGCGTTTCCGCCAACCGGCCGCCGAGGAGCACCCCCACCACCCCCGGCACACCGGCGGTGACTACCCGAAACACCGCCACCCCCGAGTTCGAGAAATGATGCGTCCGCGTCAGGTACCGGTTCGTCAGCTGCGACGACGGCGCGCTGAACACATTGACCAGGAACGCCACCGCACCCAAGGCCAAGAACCGTCGCCCGTACGGCGGCGCCCCCAGCTCCCGCAGCCGAGCCCACCGCGACCGTGGCGGTCGCCTCGACCGAGCCGCCGCCATCCGACGGAACCGGGCCGTCTCGGCCAGATTGCGGGCCAGGCTGGGTAACGCCACCACCGTCAACGCGCTCACCGCGAACGACACCCGCCACCCGTCGCCTCCGAGGTCGGCGATCGGCAACAACGCCACCGACACCCCGAATCCCAGCCCCAACGCCAACCCGAACATCGACAACGCGAACGCCCGGGCCCCCTCCGGTGCCTCCTCGATCGCCACGATCGCCGCCACCACCAACGTCGTGTTCACGAACGCCCGGGCCAGCACCTGTGACACCGTGAACACCTCGAAGGTTGGCGCCAACGCCGCCCCCGCGTTCGCCACCGCGATCCCACCCAACCCGCACAGCACCAGCCGACGACGCCCGTACCGGT
>DAIPLE010000077.1:0-9194 GCA_036769425.1 Actinomycetota bacterium | reverse complement strand
GATCGCACCTTCGCGCTGATCGGGACCGCGGCCGCCGCGATCGGCGCGATCGCCGTCGCCCGCAACGCCGGCAACGCCATCGCCGGTGTCGTAACCGGGGTCGGCTTCATCGGCGGCGCCCTGCTCTTCCGGGGCGAGGCAGGCGTCCTGCGCGGGGTGACCAGCGCGGCCGCGGTCCTCGCCACAGCGACGATCGGTGTCGTCGCCGGCGCCGGGTACCTGCTGGTTGCCACCGCTGCGACCGGGCTGGTGCTCCTCGCGCTCGAGATCCGGTACCTGCCGGTCCTGTCCTACCTGGACTCGCGCCGCTACGTCGGCTCGGTGCGAAGCGACGACGAGCCGCCCGGCGTCCGCGGGGTGCGCCGCGACCGGCCGCCCGGAACGCCGGAGCCGCGCGGGTGATGACGCGGGTCGTTCCCGTCGTTCCCGTCGCTCAGGCCGAGTGAGCCGCGATCTCCCCTCGGGCCACCGCGTCGCGAAGCGCAGCGTGGTCCCGGACTGTCTGGTCGGCGTACGCGACCGCGAATTGGGTCACCGCCCGGTCGAAGCGGTCACCCTTCCCGAGGTAGCCGGCGATCTGGGGGGCGCTGCCGGCGCGGGCATGGGCCCGGGCGAGCGTCCAGCCGCACAGCCGCAGGTAGTCGCGAAACACCGGGCGGTTCATCGTCGCGAAGTCGGCCGACGCCTTCATGTCCCGCAGCTGGCGGACATAGAAGTCGGCGTCGTCGGCTTCGGCCCAGCCGAGGAAGATGTCGCTGTCCGCCTGCATGATCCGCTGCCCGCTGACGACCCGACGGCCCTGGCGCTTCACGGGCTTCGTCGCCCAGAACGGGGCCAGCACCGACGGATCCGCCTCTTTGATCTGCAAGAACAGCGGCTCGCCCATGTCGCTGACGAGCAACGCGACGAAGCAGCGGGTCCCGACGCTGCCGACCCCAACGACTTTCAGCGCGAAGTCGTGCACTGCGAAGCGTTGGAGCAGCAGCCGCCGGTCGTCGGAGAGGCTGTCGCGGTACGTGGCGAACAGGTGGCGCAGCTCTTCGGCGTGCTCGTCCATCGTCACGTGGGAGACCACGGGAGGATGGTCGACGATGCGCCAGTCCCCGGATCGGGTCAGCTCGGTCAGCGACGGGAGCGCCGTCGCTGAGGTCCGCGCCGGGGCCGCGGCGAACAGTCGCTCCAGCTTCGCCCGGGACCGATTGCGGAGCAGGACTTTGGTCGCCTGCTCGTCGGTCCGGGTGTACCAGGTGTCCATCACCGTCATCCGCGCGAACCGGCGCATGGCCTTGCGGTAGGCGCGGACCCCCGCCGTCGCCGCGTCTCGACACGCCGACTTGCTCATCCGGGCGTCGCGTCCGGCGAGCACCGCGCTGGCCGCGAGGCGCTTGATGTCCCACTCCCACGGACCCGCGAGGGTCTCGTCGAAATCTGTCACGTCGAAGACCAGGTTGCGCTCCGGGGAGGCGAACACACCGAAGTTGGCGATGTGCGCGTCACCGCAGGCCTGCACGATGATCCCGGTGACCGGTGTGGACACCAGATCGTGCGCCATGACCACCGCCGCGCCCCGCAAGAACGCGAACGGCGACTCCAGCATGCGGGCCCACCGGATCGGCACCAACTCCGGGATTCGGGTCCGGTTCTGGTCGCGCAGCAGCGCCAACGGGTCCGGCCGGTCCGCCCCGCGCTGCCACGTCGCGTGGCGCGACCGGGGCACGACCGACCGCAGCTGGCGTCCCGCGGCCCGGCGTTGGGCCGCGGCCCGGCGCACCGAGCGCTGGCTGGGGCGCGGGCCACGTCCTCGAGCGCTGATGCCGTCAACGTAGCGGCCCGCGGTGGTCGACCCCCGGGCGAGGCTCGGCGGCACCGTCGCCGCCGCTTCTCGACTCCGCCGCGGCGGGTCGCGGGCGACGTCACACGCCGACCCGTAGAGTGGCGCCGTGACCGCCACCCCCACCACAGACCTTCCGGTCGACGCCATCGACTTCGGCGACATGAGCCTGTGGGAACGCGACGACTGGCCCGGCATGTTCGCCGCCCTCCGCCACCACCGCCCGGTGTCGTGGCACACCGAACCCGAGATTCCCGGGCTGACGTTGGGACCCGGCGCCGGGTTCTGGTCCCTCGTCAACTACGACGACATCGTGCAGGCCAGCCGCCACCCCGAGGTGTTCATCTCCGGGCAGGGCACCAACATCCCGGACTTCCCACCCGAGGTGTACGAGTTCCTCGGGTCGATGATCAACATGGATCCGCCCCGTCACACCCAGTTCCGGCTGATCGTCAACCGGGGCTTCACGCCCCGTCAGGTCGGCGCCATCGAACAGAGCGTCCACGACCGGGCCCGGTCCATCGTCGACGCGGTGGCGTCGAAGGGGAGCTGCGACTTCGTCACCGAGATCGCCGCCGCGCTCCCGCTGCAGATCATCTGCGACATGTTGGGTATCCCGGAAACGGATTACCGTTGGATCTTCGACCAGACCAACATCGTCCTCGGTGCGAGCGACCCCGAATACGGCGGGGACATCACGGCCGCGTTCCTCGCCGCCCAGGAGCTGTGGCGTTACGCGCAAGAGCTACGCGCCAGCCGGCTCGCGAACCCGCGCGACGACATCACCACCGCGATCTCCCAAGCGGAAGTCGACGGGCACAGCCTCACCCCCGAGGAATTCGGCTCCTTCTTCGTGCTCCTGGTCGCCGCCGGCAACGAGACGACCCGCAACGCCATCAGCCACGGGATGAAGGCCCTCACCGACAACCCGGACCAGCACCGACTCTGGCTCGACGACTTTGAAGGGGTTGCCCCCACCGCGGTTGAGGAGATCATCCGCTGGTCGACGCCGGTCATTCACTTCCGGCGGACCTGTGTCGCCCAAGACGTCGACCTCGGCGGGACCCGCATCGAAGAGGGTCAAAAAGTCGTGCTCTGGTACAACTCGGCCAACCGGGACGAGCAGCAGTTCGACGATCCGTACCGCTTCGATGTGCGACGCACCCCGAACGAGCATGTCGGCTTCGGTGGCGGTGGCCCCCACTTCTGCCTTGGTGCTCACCTGGCTCGCCGCGAGATCAAGGTGATGTTCGAGGAGCTGCTCCGCCGTCTCCCCGACATCCACGTGTCAGGCGAGCCCGAGATGCTGGTCTCCAACTTCATCCACGGCATCAAGCGCATGCCGGTCGAGTTCTCGATACCCGACGACATGAGGTAACGGCCACGAGGGGCGGTTCGGATGTCCGAGCCCGGGGCGGGGACAGAACGTGACGACGACGCCGAGTCGTACGGCTTCGGTGACCCGGTCGGGTGGTTCCGGGACCAGCCCGCTCGTATCTTCGCCGTGCTCGGCACCTTCTTGTTCGTGCTCGGCTGGGTCGGGGTGATCTACCTCTCGTTCTGGTCCGACGGGAACGGGGGCCTGAACACCACGCCCGCGCGAGTCGAGATCGCGGTCAGCCTCGGCTCCACGGTGACCCTCGCTACCGCGGCGTTGTGGATCGTCGCGGTGCTGCTCTGGCGTCGCCGGTAGCGCACGCAACCCGCCGGCTGCCGTCCCGCCGGGCCTCGCTCCCTCCGACGGTCAGGACAGGCTGAACTCGACGGGGACAGCCTGGTACGCGCACGCGAACGCGCTCGGCACCTTCGTCGGGGTGGCGTCCAAAGCTAGGCGGACATCACGCAGACGGCGCACGAGCTCCTCGAACATGACACGGATCTCGAGCCGCGCGAGCGACGCCCCGAGACAGAAGTGGGTGCCGAACCCGAACGCCACGTGATGGTTGTGCGCTTGGGTCACGTCGAGCCGGTCGGGGTGATCGAAGGCCCGTTCATCACGGTTCGCGGACGAGTACATCAGCAGCAGCTCGTCACCGGCGGCGATGGTCTGCCCGTGGAGCTCGTGATCCTCGGTCGCGGTGCGGCGCATGTTCAGGATCGGGGTCACCCAACGGATGAACTCCTCGACCCCGCTCTGACCCAGGAGTCCGGGGTCGGCGGCGAGCTTGGCGTGCTGATCGGGGTGACGGGTCAACTCGAGGACCATGGTGCCAATCACGGTCCGGGTGGTCTCGGCGCCGCCGTCGAGGAGGAGCAGCGCTTCGTGGACGATCTCGTCATCGTTGAGCGGGCGCTTCGTGCCGTCGGGAAACTCGACGTCGGTGTGCGCCCACACTGAGATCAGGTCATCGCGGGGCTCGCGGCGCCGCGCCGCGAGCGTGTCGAGCGCCACGGTGGCGAACTCCAACACCGCGGTCATCGTCGCCTCGCTTGGCTGCGGGTCGCCCCCGTCGGCGGGATAGGTGCCACCCGAGAGCATCGTCACCTCCGACCACTCCCGGCATTTGGGTGCGAGCTCGCTCGGGAATCCGAGCATCTCGGCGATGACCCGGGCGGGGAGCGGCGCGGCGAGGTCCCGGACCACGTCGCACGCCCCGTTCGGTGCGACCGCGTCGATCAGGTCGGTGACGATCCCCCGCACCTGGTCCTCGTGCTGCTTCACGGACCGGGGTGTGAACCGTCGAGCCACGAGGCGGCGCTTGTTCTGATGGAGCGGATCGTCGTTGTTGATCGATGACACGTCACCGACGATGCGCGGCCGTGATCCATTCGACGACGTGTACCGGGCCGTGTTCTTCTCGATGTCGACGATGTCGTGATAGCGGCTGATCCCCCAGAGGCCGTTCACCGCGTCGCGGTACACCGGCGCCTCGTCGCGCAGCTGCCGATACGTCGGATAGGGGTCCGCGGCGTAGAACCGTCCGTCGAGCAGGTTCACCTCAAGCGTCATCCGGCCCTCCTCGCGGCGACGGAGCGGCGAACGTCGCCGCCGCCGGCCAGTCTGGTGCGAGGGGCAGGTTAGTGTCAGCGCCCGTGACCGCCGCGTGGGAGCCTCCGCCGCGCCTCGACACGCGCCTGACGATCGTGTCCTGGAACCTCTGGTGGCGGTTCGGTCCGTGGGCCGCCCGCCAGCCCGCGATCGCCGCGACACTCCAGCGGCTCGCTCCTGACATCGTCTGCCTCCAAGAGGTCTGGGAGGAGCGCGACGGCGTCCGTCAGGCCGATCAACTCGCCGACGCGTTGGGCGGCTACCACGTCGCGCACGCCGCCGGGCTCGGTTTCGACCTCACCTCCGAGAGTCTCGGGAACTCGATCGTTTCGCGCTGGCCGATCCGCGCGCACGAAGCCCGTCGCCTGCCCGCACCCGCGGGACTCGACGAGCTGCGGGTCGTCCTACGGGCCGAGATCGACGGGCCCCGCGGTCCTGTCGAGGTGTTCGTCACCCACTTGAACTGGCGGATGGATCAAAGCGACGTCCGTCAGAGCCAGGTGCGAGCCATCTGCGAGTTCATCGCCGAGACCAAGGACCAGCGCACGTTCCCGCCGGTGCTCGCCGGTGACTTCAACGCCGAACCCGAGTCGGACGAGATCCGCATGCTCACCGGCCTGATGACGGTCCCGGTCCCGAAGCTGATGTTCGTCGACGCTTGGCGAACCGCCGGCGACGGCGGACCGGGCTACACCTGGTCGAGCGACAACGCGTTCACCGTCGTCGACTCCGAACCGGATCGGCGCCTCGACTACGTCTTCGTCGGCTATCCCCGCGACCAGGGCGCGGGCCAGGTCGTGGCGGCCCGGGTCGAGGGGATCGAACCGGTCGACGGCATCCACCCGTCGGACCACTACGCGATCCTCGCCGAGGTCAGCTATTGAGCGACGACCGGCTCGTAGCGAGCCTCGAGATACCTCCTGGCGGCCCGGCCCGCCTCGCCAAGCGATCCTCGGGGGACAAGCTCGGCTTGGACGGCAAGAAAGAGGGAGCGGCCCGCCTCGACGAGCTGCGGACCGAGCTCGGCGGGCTGCACCGGCGGCTCTGGGCCGAGTCGGCTCGCAGCGTTCTCTTGGTCCTGCAGGGAATGGACACCTCGGGCAAGGACAGCACCGTCCGGCACGTCCTGAGCGGCCTGAACCCCCAGGGCTGTCAGGTCACCAACTTCAAGGTCCCGAACGACGCCGACCGGGCGCACGACTACCTCCGGCGGATCCACGCCGCCTGCCCCGAGCGTGGTCGACTGGGCGTTTTCAACCGGTCCCACTACGAGGACGTGCTCGCCGCCCGGTTCGGCGGAACGGTCAGCGCCGAGCAGTGTCGTCGCCGGTACCGTCATCTCCGGGAGTTCGAACGCCTCCTTGCCGACGAGGGCACCACCGTCGTGAAGGTCTTCTTGCATCTCTCCAAGGGGGAGCAGACCGCTCGCCTCGAACGCCGCCTCGGAGATGCCACCCGGGCCTGGAAGTTCCAGCTCTCCGACCTTGACGCGCGCCGCGACTGGGACGACTACCAGGACCTCTACGAAGAAGTGCTGTCCGAAACGTCCACCGTCCACGCCCCCTGGTTCGCGGTTCCAGCCGACCGCAAGTGGGTTCGCGACGTCGCAGTGGCCACCCTGCTGGTCGGGGCGCTCCGACGTCTCGATCCGCAGATTCCCGCACCGGACCCGAGTTTCGCCCACCTCGTCGTCCACTGAATCGGCCCGAAAGTCGACTGGCCGTTTCGAGGGTCGGTCGGGCAGAATAGGGAACTCATGAGCATCGAATCCCGCGATTCTGTGTCCCTGAAGCCGGCCGAGCTCGATGAGCTCGGCCAATTCGTCGCCGGGATTGGTCTCCCGATCGGCGACGAGCTCCTCGACCGCCACGTCGAGCAGTACCCCCTCGTCGCGCTGTGCAGCGAGGACGACGACGTCCACGGCTTCCTGTTCGGCTCGCTCGAGCGGATCGGCGGAACCCCCTGCATCCTGTGGGGCCTGGGAGCCACCAAGAAGGGTCGCACCGCCCGCCCCACCCTCGAAGCGCTGGTCGGGGAGCTGTACCGGCGGGCCGCGATCTCCTTCCCCGACGAGGACGTCCTCGTCGCCGGCCGGATCGCCCAACCGGCCGCCTACGCCGTGCTGGTCGGCCTGGCCGATGTCTGTCCCCGCCCGAAATACACGCCGAACGGTGAGGAGCGGGCCTGGGGTCGACGCCTGGCCCGACGCTTCGGCTGCGACGCCCGCTACGACGACCGCAAGTTCCGACTCAAGGCGAACGGCAAATCCGAAGCCGTGCTCGACTCCCGCCACGTGAAGCTGGGCGGCAAGGCCGCCGCCGACCTCGTCGGCACCGTCCGCCCCGAGAAGGGCGAGGCGGTCATCGCGTACGGCTGGGCGATGGCCGAAGCCCTCGCCGGGGAGCTCGGCCGCCGCCGCTCGTCCTAGCCGGTCGACCGATCTCCGGGTCGGGAGGCGGTCAGCGCGGCGTCGAGCTCGGCTCGTAACGCCTCCGGGGACGTCACCGGCGCCCGGCACGCGTACCGCTCGCAGACGTACGCGGCCGCCAACCCGTCGAGAGTCGAACGCCCCGCGAGCAGCGGAGACCGGTCGTCGCCGTGGCCCGGCGGGGCGCTGAGCGTCACCGCGTTGGGGAGGAGCCGACCCAGCACCTCGCGTCGCAGCGCCGCGAGAGGCGGCCCGTCGCCGATCAACGCCACCTCGAGGGGCGCGGCGAGGGAGCGTTCCAAGGCCGCGAGCAGATACGCGAAGGCGGTGGGGTGCTCGCCGAGCACCGGGGCCAGGACCTGCAGCCACCGCCGAGCCGGGTTCTCGTAGCGGGATTCACCGGTCAACGCCGCGAGCCGCAACAGCCCGTGGGCGGCCAACGAGTTCGCCGACGGTGTCGCACCGTCTTGGACGTCTTTCGGTCGCACGATCAACGGCTCGGCATCGACACCAGTGCTGAAGAACCCGCCGTGCTCGTCGTCGGGGAACAACGCCAGCAGGCGGTCAGCGACGTCACGGGCGTCGTCGAGCCAGGCCACGTCGTCGATCTCGGCCAGGCTGAGGAGCGCCTCGAGCAACGCGGCGTGGTCGTCGGCGTAGGCGAGGAACTGGGCCGTACCCGATTGCCACGAATGCAAGAAGCGACCGTCGGGGCGACGCAGCTGCGCGAGCAGGAACCCGGCGGTGGCGCGTGCCGCGTCGAGCCAATCCGACCGGTCGAACGCCCCGGCGGCCTCGGTCAGGCCCCGCAGGAACAGCGCGTTCCAGCCGAGGAGCACCTTGTCGTCGAGTCCGGGTCGGACCCGCGTCGCGCGAGCCTCCCGCAGCCCGGGGAGGCACCGCTCCAGCGCCGGCGGGCGATCTTCGGTGCGCTCGACGACATGCAAGATGTTGCCGCGAAAGCCTGTGTGCGGATCCTCGAAGTTCCCCGCCTGGGTCACCCCGAAGTAGCGGATGACTTCGGCGGCGTCATCGCCGCACCGCTCCTCGATCTCGTCGAGGGACCAGCAATAGAACTTCCCTTCGACGCCTTCCGAGTCCGCGTCCTCGGCGGCGTAGAACCCGCCGTCGGGATGACGCAGGTCCCGGAGGACGTAGCCGACCAGCTCGTCGGCGACCCGCCGGTACCGGTCCTCGCCGGTGACGAGCCAACCGTGCGTGTACGCGCCCAGCAGCAGCGCCTGGTCGTACAGCATCTTCTCGAAGTGGGGGACGAGCCAGTGCTCATCGACCGAGTAGCGATGGAACCCCCCTCCCACCTGGTCGCAGATCCCGCCGGCAGCCATCGCGTCGAGGGTGAGCGTCACCATCTCCAGCGTCGCAGGGTCGGGGTCCCGCACCTGCGCCCGGAGCAAGAAGTCGAGCGTCGTCGACGGCGGGAACTTCGGGGCCCGCCCGAACCCACCGAAGCGCCGGTCGAACTGGCGTCCGACGGTCTCGAGCGCCGCGGTCAGGATCTCCGATGTCGGCTCCCCGCCGTCACCGCTACCGAAGCTCGAGCTGCGGGCGATGAGCTCCCGGAGCCGCCCACCCTGCTCGAGCAGCTGGGGCCGCTGGGTGCGCCACGCCTCGTCGATGCGCTCCACGAGCCGCGGGAAGCCGACGAGACCGTGACGATCCTCCTTCGGGAAATACGTCCCGCCGAAGAACGGCGTCCCGTCCGGCGCGAGGAACACCGTCATCGGCCAACCGCCGCTCCCGGTCAGGGCCTGCACCGCCTGCATATAGATCGCGTCGACGTCAGGTCGTTCCTCCCGGTCGACCTTCACGTTTACGAACAGCCGGTTCATGAGTGCCGCGACGTCCGGGTCCTCGAACGACTCGTGGGCCATGACGTGACACCAATGACAGGCCGAGTAGCCGACCGACAGCAGCACCGGCCGGTC
>DAIPLE010000260.1:0-2880 GCA_036769425.1 Actinomycetota bacterium | reverse complement strand
GGTTCCGGGAGTGGTTGCTCCTTCGGCGCCCCGCCCGCGTGGTGCCCACCCCGTTCGTCCGATCCGGGACCTGACCCGGGGTACGCTGCCGCGACAGCCGTCGACCCTGGGCGGGAGAGCCCTCGTCCACCCGGGCGGGGCGCCGAAGGAGCAACCACTCCCGGAACCTCTCAGGCCCACGAACCGTCCGGGCGAGGCCACGCTGGAGAGCAGACGGGATCCGTCCCGTCTCACCGAAGGGGAAAGTCGGTCCGCCGGCGAATCTCTCAGGTCCACTGACAGCGCGGGAGCCACGGGCCGAGCCTGGCCCGAGCGACCGAACGCGACCCGGCCCCCGGGCCGGCCCAACAGGGACGGAGAGACGGCCATGACGTTGCGAGACCTCGAGGCCCACTTCGTCGACCGTCACATCGGCCCCGACGCCGACGAGCAGGCCGCCATGCTCGACGCGCTCGGGCTCGCCTCCCTCGACGAGCTCGCCGACCGGACGGTGCCGGCGTCGATCCGCGACCGCGACCCGCTCGACCTGCCGCCCGCGGGAGACGAGACCGTCGTCCTCGACGAGCTGCGGGCCCTCGCGGACCGCAACACGGTGTTGGTCTCCCTGCTCGGCGGTGGGTACGCCGACACGATCACGCCGCCAGTGATTCTGCGCAACGTGTTGGAGAATCCCGCGTGGTACACCGCGTACACGCCGTACCAGCCCGAGATCTCCCAGGGCCGCCTCGAAGCGCTCCTGAACTTCCAGACCATGGTCAGCGACCTCACCGGCATGGAGCTCGCCAACGCGTCGCTGCTCGACGAATCGACCGCCGCGGCCGAGGCCATGACGCTGTGTCACCGGGTGCACCCCAAGGCCGGCGACACGTTCGTCGTCGACGTCGACTGCCACCCCCAGACCATCGCGGTGGTGCGCACCCGGGCCGAGGCCCTCGGTCTCGACGTGGTCGTGGCCCCCGCCGATGAGTTCGCCGGCGAAGGCGTGTTCGGCGTGCTCCTCCAGGAGCCGGGCACGAGCGGCCGGGTCCGAGACCGGCGCGAGTTGATCGCCGACTGGCACGCCCGGGGGGCGCTGGTCGCCGTCGCCACCGACCTACTGGCGTGCGCGCTGCTCACGCCACCGGGGGAGCATGGCGCCGACGTCGTGGTCGGGTCGTCGCAGCGGTTCGGAGTGCCACTCGGTTTCGGCGGGCCCCACGCCGGCTTCCTCGCGACGCGCGATGAGTACAAGCGCAGCCTCCCCGGCCGGCTCGTGGGTGTGTCCGTCGACGACGCCGGCCGCAGGGCGCTGCGCCTGGCGTTGCAGACCCGCGAGCAGCACATCCGCCGGGAGCGCGCCACGAGCAACATCTGCACCGCGCAGGTGCTGTTGGCGGTCATCGCCGGGCTCTACGCCGTGTACCACGGGCCCGACGGGATCCGCCGGATCGCCCGTCGGGTGCACCGGCTCACCGCCCTTCTCGATGACGGCTTGCGCCACGGCGGCGTCGACGTCGTCTACGACGACTTCTTCGACACCCTGACTACCCGGGTGCCAGCTCGGGCCGCGGCCGTCGCGGCCCGGGCTCGGGAGCGGGGGATCAACCTGCGGGTCGTTGACGACGACACCGTCGGGATCTCGCTCGACGAGACGACCACCCCGGCGATCGTCGAGGCGGTGTGGGCCAGCTTCGGGGTCGACGCCCGCGTCGAGGATCTCGACCCGTCGACGTCCGACGAGTTCCCGGACCGGTTGGCGCGCTCGTCACCGTTCCTGACCCACCCCGTGTTCCACCGGTACCGGTCCGAGACCGAGCTGCTGCGCTACCTGCGTCGCCTCGCCGACCGGGACCTGGCCCTCGACCGGACGATGATCCCGCTCGGCTCGTGCACCATGAAGCTGAACGCCACCACCGAGATGCTCCCGATCACCTGGCCCGAGTTCGCGCGTCTGCACCCGTTCGCACCGCTCGACCAGGCGGCCGGCTACCTCAAGCTCTTCGCCGACCTCGAGCGCTGGCTGGCCGAGATCACCGGGTACGACGCGGTGTCGCTCCAACCCAACGCCGGGTCCCAAGGCGAGCTCGCGGGGCTGCTCGCGATCCGCGCCTACCACCGGGATCGGGGCGACGACACCCGCGACGTGTGTCTCATCCCGGCGTCGGCGCACGGCACCAACGCGGCGAGCGCCACGATGGCGGGGATGCACGTCATGGTCATCGGCTGCGACGACGACGGCAACGTCGATCTCGACGACCTCAAGACGAAGGCGCACCAGCACGCCGACCGGCTCGCCGCGCTCATGGTCACCTACCCTTCGACGCACGGGGTCTTCGAGGCCACCATCCGCGACGTGTGCGCGGTCGCCCACGAACACGGCGCACAGGTCTACCTCGACGGCGCCAACCTCAACGCCCTCGTCGGGCTCGCCCGGCCCGGCGCGTTCGGCGCTGATGTGTCGCATCTCAACCTGCACAAGACGTTCTGCATCCCCCACGGCGGGGGAGGGCCGGGGGTCGGCCCGGTCGCGGTGCGCGCCCACCTCGCCGCGTACCTGCCGAACCACCCGCTCGTCCCCGAGGCCGGACCCGACACCGGGGTCGGCCCGATCAGCGAAGCCCCGTGGGGTTCCGCGGGGATCCTGCCCATCTCGTGGGCGTACGTGCGGCTCATGGGTCCCGACGGGCTGCGCACCGCGTCGCTCGTCGCGATCCTCAACGCCAACTACGTCGCGCGACAGCTCTCCGCGCACTACCCGATCCTCTACACCGGTCCTGACGGTCTCGTCGCACACGAGTGCATCCTCGACCTGCGCCCGATCACCCAGACCACCGGCGTCACCGCCGAGGACGTCGCCAAGCGCCTGATCGACTACGGGTTCCACGCCCCGACCATGTCGTT
>DAIPLE010000259.1:0-2886 GCA_036769425.1 Actinomycetota bacterium | reverse complement strand
TAGGCTGCTGCGCCTTGGATGACGCGGCAGTCGCGGCGGCGGTGACCCGCCATCTTGGGCGCGACTCCACCGTGGAAGGGCTGCGGCGCCTCTCAGGTGGGGCGTCCCGGGAGACCTGGGCTTTCGACGCGCGGGTCGGCGACGACCGTCTCGGGCTAGTCCTGCGCCGCGATCCGGCGCCGATCCGAGGCGGTGTCGATCGCTCGACCGAAGCCGCGATCGTCGCCGCCGCCCACGACGCGGGGGTGCTCGCACCTCGGGTCCGGTTCGTGCTCGACGACGCGGACCAGCTCGGAGCCGGGTTCGTCATGGATCGCGTGGAGGGTGAGACCGTGCCCCGCAAGATCTTGCGCGACGAGGCCTACACGACGGCGCGACCTCGTCTGACCCAGGCCTGTGCGGAGCAGGCCGCCCGCATCCACGCCGTCCCCACCGGGACGCTTCCCGACTTGGCGGTCCTCGGCGCGTCCGAGCTGCTCGAGCAGTACCGGGCGGTACTCGACACCTTCGGTGAGCCTCACCCGGCATTCGAACTCGGCATGCGTCGCCTCGCCGAGCACGCGCCCGTCGTCGACGAGCCGGCGCTCGTCCACGGTGACTTCCGGAACGGCAACCTCGTCGTCGACGGCGACGGTCTCCGGGCGGTGCTCGACTGGGAGCTCGCGCATCTCGGAGACCCGATCGAGGACCTGGGTTGGCTGTGCGTGAAGTCATGGCGGTTCGGGGTCACCGACCGCCACGTCGGCGGGTTCGGTGACGTCGAGGAGCTGTGCGACGCCTACACCGCCGCGGGTGGCGGTGTCGTCGACCGGGATCGGCTTCGGTGGTGGGAGGCGCTCGGGACCCTGAAGTGGGGGGTGATCTGTGAGATGCAGGCCCAGACCCATCTTCAGGGGCTGGTGCGCTCGGTCGAGCTCGCCACGCTGGGCCGCCGCATCGCCGAGATGGAATGGGACCTGCTCGAGCTCCTCGACGGCGCGCCGGCCTCTCCACCCGACCCCGCTACCGGCAACGAGGGGTCGCCCGCGGTGACCGTGCTGCAGGACCGACCCAGCGCAGCCGAGCTCCTCGAGGCGGTGCGAGAGTTCCTCGACCACGATGTCCTCGGCGCCGTCGACGGACGGGTCGCGTTCCACACCCGAGTGGCGGTCAACGCCCTCGGGATCGTCGAGCGGGAGCTCGTCATCGGCCGCGAGCTCGACGCCACCATCCGTCCCCGGCTCGCCACCTTCCTCGGCCACGACGATGACCTGGCCACGCTCATCGCCGAGCTCGCCACCCGGATCCGCTCCGGGTCCCTCAATGATCAGCCCGACACACTGGACATGACCCGCGAGATCGTGCGGGCCAAGCTCGCCGTGTCCAACCCTCGCTACCTCACCGGCTCCGGTCCATGACGCCGCGGCTGGCGGTCACGACCGCGGCACTCTTCGGCCTCGCGGTGATCAGCGCGGCCCCCAGTGCCGCCACCGACTCGAGTCCGAACCCGACGGTGGCACCATGCCCGAACGGACGCCCGGTCGGTCCGCACACGGCCTGCCGGGGGCCCGTGGCGCACCACTCGGGTGGCGGGGGTGGCGCGCTCACGATCGGGCTGTCGATCGTCGTCGGGCTCGGCGTCGCGGCCGGCGCCGGCGTCGCGGTGCGACGCCGGATCACCCTCGACGCGGCGCGCCCCTCCCCCACCCGACAGCCGAGAAGTCCCAGTTGAGGCTCGCCACCTGGAACGTCAACTCGCTCAAGGCGCGCCTCCCCCGCGTGGAGGAGTGGCTCGCCTACGCGCAGCCCGACGTGTTGTGCCTCCAAGAGACCAAGTTGGGCGACGACGCCTTCCCCCAGCTGACCTTCGGGGCGCTCGGCTACGACGCGGTGCATCACGGGCAAGGCCGATGGAACGGCGTCGCGATCCTCTCCCGGGTCGGGATCAGCGACGTGACGACCGGATTCGGCGACGCGGGACTCGTCGACCCGTACGAGGGCGACGCGCGACTGCTCGCCGCCACTTGCGGAGGCGTGCGGTTCGTCAGCGTGTACGTGCCGAACGGCCGGGAAGTCGATACCGAGCACTACGTGCGCAAGCTCGACTGGCTCGCCCGGCTGCGCGAGTGGCTCGAGGCCACCGCGTCTCCCTCCGACCCCCTCGCGGTGCTGGGCGACTTCAACGTCGCCCCCGAGGACCGCGACGTCTGGTCACCTGCCGCGTTCACCGGCTCGACGCACGTCACCGCACCCGAACGGGCCGCGGTCCGCGCCCTCGAGGAATGGGGGATGGTCGACGCGTTCCGGAAGGTGTACGACCAGGACGGGCTGTTCACGTACTGGGACTACCGCCGCGGCGACTTCCACAAACACCACGGGATGCGGATCGATCTCGTCCTCGTCACCGCGCCGCTGGCCGGTCGGGTGCGGTGGGCCCTCGTCGACCGCAACGCGCGGAAAGGTCAGCTGCCGTCCGACCACGCGCCGCTGGTCGTCGACCTCGACGGGCCCTAGCTCATCGAACCGCCGGGGCGCGTCCCCGCCCGGGGCGTTCTGTTCGTCCTCGGCGACGCGGTCGTCATCCGTGACCCCTGCTTCCGTGACGACGCGATGAGCAGGAGTGGCTGCTGCCGCGAGCCGACGCACCCGCCGGTCAGGCGCCACCGAGGATCTTGGCCTTTTCGGTTTCGAACTCCTGCTCGCTCACGACCCCCGAGTCGCGAAGTTTGCCGAGCTTCTCGAGTCGGTCCAGCGGGTCGTCGCCACTCGGCGCCGGCGCGGTCGCAGCGACTTGGGCGTCTTTGGTCTGCTGTTGGAGTTCCGCGCTCAGCCGCATGACCTCCTTGGCGTCGCCGCGTCGGGTGGCTTCGGCGATCGCCCCGGCCAACCCCTGAGTGGGCTGGTAGG
>DAIPLE010000076.1:0-9303 GCA_036769425.1 Actinomycetota bacterium | reverse complement strand
GTCCACGAAGCTCGCGCCAAGGCCCAGCAGATGCTCGTCGAATCCGAGGCGAAAGCCCAGTCGCTCGTGAGCGAGGCCGAAGCGAGCGCGCGGCGCATCGCGGACACCGAACGGCGCCGCCTCGAGGAGGAGATCGGCCAGCTCACGTCGGCGCGGGACACGTTGAACGCCGACGTCGACGCCCTCGAGCGCTACGAGCAGGAGTACCGGATCCGCCTCCGCGAGGCGATCCACGCCGAGCTCGAGACCCTCGAAAACGCTGCTCATGGATCCAGTGACCGGCCGTCGCTGCACGCCGTCCAGGTGCCAGCGGCCCGCTCGTGGTCGGCGCCGCCCGCTCCCGAAACCTGGTCGGGCGCCTCTGAAGGCGTGACACCCGTGCCGACGGCGCCGTCGGCCGCGCTGCCGTCGGCTGGGAGTCCGACCGTGAACATCCAGGCGGTGCCCGCCCACGAACAGTGGGATTCCGATCCTCGCGGCAGCTGGGGTGACACCCCCACCGCGGCGGTCGTTGACGACTCCTCCGAGCACGGGCTCGCCGAACACGAAGGTGACAGCCTCGACGACGACGCGTTCTTCGCGTCGCTGCGTGAAGCCGTCCGCGACGACACGCCGCTCGGCGACCGTGAGCCCACCGGTGAGCAGTACCTCGACACCGCGGAAGGCGACGATCAGCGGAAGCTCTTCCGCCGCCGGCGCTAAGCGTCGGAGTTGTCGCGCTCGAGCCGCACCTGCACCGGCTCGCCGTCCACCTCGAGGAGCGCGAAGCCGTCGGAGGTCTCCTCGGCTGGGGCCTCGACCGTGAACGACGTCGCCAGCACCTCCTCGGCGATCCATGCCTCGTGGCGCTTGGCGGCGTCGGCGATCGCACCCGAGGCGCGTAGCTCCACCCGGACTCGGTCGGCGAGGTCGAGGCCCCGTGCCTTGCGGTGATCGTTGAGCGTGCGGATCAGCCCGCGCGCCAGGCCTTCGGCGCGTAGCTCGTCGTCGACGGTCGTGTCGAGCGCGACGGCCAGATCTCTGTCTTCGGCGAGGACGAACTCCTCGTGGGCGTGGGCGCGCACTTCCACGTCGTCGGGGCCGAGCTCGACCTGCTCGCTTCCGAGGTCCACCACGACGCGTCCGTCGGTCGCCAACGCCCGGCGCAGCGCCGCGCCGTCGGTGTGGGCGAGCGCCTCCTTCAAACGGGGCAGCAACGGGCCGATCCGAGGTCCGAGCCGACGGAAGTCGGGCACCACGGTGTAGTCGAGCAGCCCTTCGAGGTCGTGTACCGGCTCGAGGACCCGGACGTTGAGCTCCTCCGCGACCTGGGCTGTCAGCTCCGGGGGGAGCTCGACACCGGGACGGAGCAGCACCAGCGCGCGCCGTAACGGCTGGCGCACCTTCAGCTTGGCGTCGTTGCGAGCCGCGAGCCCGAGGGTGACGAGCTGGCGGGCGAGCGCCATGCCGGACTCCAGCTCGGCGTCGTACGCGTCGTCATCGACCTCGGGCCAATCCCCGAGATGCACCGACTGCCGCGAAGGCGCGACGACACGGTGGAGCTCGTCGGCGGTGAAGGGACAGAACGGCGCCAGCAGCCGGGTCACGGTCACCAGACACTCGTGCAATGTCGCCGGCGCCACCGGGTCCGACGACTTCCAGAACCGGGCCCGTGACCGACGCACGTACCAGTTCGACAGGTCGTCGACCAGCCCCTCGAGTGCCTGCGCACCTCGCAACGCGTCGAAGTCCTCGAGGGCATCGGTCACCTCACGGACCGTCGACGCCAGCCGAGATCGGACCCAGCGGTCGAGGACATGCTCTGCGGCGACGGTTGGCCCCGGCTCCCAACCGTCGAGGTTGGCGTAGGTGACGAAGAACGACGCGGTGTTCCACAGCGTGAGGAGGAACCGGCGAGCCGATTCGTCGATCGTCCGCTCGTCCACCCGCCGGTTCGTCCACGGTGAGCCCGCGGAAAAGAAGTACCAGCGGAGCGCGTCGGCACCCTGGGATCGCAGGATGGTCCACGGGTCGATCACGTTCCCGCGCGACTTCGACATCTTCTGCCCGTCGCGATCGAGGATGTGCGCGAGGCACACGACGTTGCGGTACGGGGCCCGCCCGAACACCAGCGTGTTCGCGGCCAGCAGCGAGTAGAACCAGCCCCGGGTCTGGTCGATCGCCTCACACACGAAGTCCGCGGGGAAGCGCCGCTCGAACGTCTCGGCGTTCTCGAACGGGAAATGGAACTGCGAGGCCGGCATCGCACCGGAGTCGAACCACGCGTCGAGCACCGGCTCGACCCGTCGCGCTGATCCGTCACACACCGGGCAGCGGAACGTCACATCGTCGACCTCGGGCCGGTGCAGGTCCAGCCCCGACAGGTCGCGACCGGCGAGCTCCGCGAGCTCCGCGACCGACCCGACGCAGGTGTCGTGGCCCGCCGCGCAGCGCCAGAACGGCAATGGTGTCCCCCAGTACCGGTCCCGAGACAGTGCCCAGTCGACGTTGTTCTCCAGCCAGTCACCGAACCGGCCGTGCTTGATGTGCTCCGGATGCCATCCGACACCCTCGTTCTCGCGCAGGAGCTCGTCGCGATGCTCCGACGTCCGGACGAACCACGTTGGCTTCGCCCAGTAGATGAGCGGCGTCCCGCACCGCCAGCAATGCGGGTACGAGTGGGTGTAGTCGACGACCCGTTCGACGAGGCCCCGGGCCGAGAGGTCGTCGAGGATGAGCGGGTCGGCGTCCTTCACGAACCGTCCCGCGTACGCCGGCACCGACGCGTCGAATCGGGCCTCGGCGTTCACCGGGTTCAGCACCGGGAGGCCCGCACGCTCGGCGACCTCTCGGTCGACCTCACCGAACGCCGGCGCGAGGTGCACGATCCCCGCCCCGTCGTCGACGGTGACGAACCCGGCGGCGACGACGCGGCACCCGTCGGCGGGGACGTCCAAGATCTCGAAGGGGCGCTGGTATCGGCGGCCGATCAACTCCTCGACGGGCACGTCGCCCACGATCTCGACGTCGTCACCGAGGACCGGACCCACCCGCGCCGCGGCGAGCACGAGATCCCGCCGCCCGTCGCGGCCGCGGACCTGCACATACCGGAGCTCGGGACCGACGGCCGCGGCGACGTTCGACACCAGCGTCCACGGGGTTGTGGTCCACACCAAGAGGTCCCGATCGTCGTCGAGCAGCGGGAACCGCACGTACACCGACGGCTCCGTCACGTCCTCGTAGCCCTGCGCGACCTCGTGACTGGACAACGCCGTCCCGCACCGGCCGCAGTAGGGGACGACTTTGAAGCCCTCGTAGACCAACCCAGCGTCCCATAGCTGACGCAGATGCCACCAAACGCTCTCGACGTAGTCGTTCGTCAACGTCCAGTACGCGTTCGCGGTGTCGATCCACATCCCGATGCGCGTCGTGAGCGCCGACCAATCCTCGACGTACCGATGCACCGAGTCACGACAGCGCTGGTTGAACCGCGCGATCCCGTACTCCTCGATGTCGGGCTTGCCGGAGAACCCCAGCTCACGCTCCACCTCGAGCTCGACCGGCAGGCCGTGACAGTCCCAACCACCCTTCCGGGCCACATACCGGCCCCGCATGGTGTGAAAGCGCGGGTACAGATCCTTGAACGACCGGGCCCAGACGTGGTGAAGACCAGGCCGCCCGTTCGCGGTCGGCGGTCCCTCGTAGAACACCCACTCGGGTGCGCCTTCACGGCGACGAAGACTCTCGGCGAACACGTCGTCGTCCGCCCAACGTCGCAGCACGCGGTCTTCGAGCGCGACGAGATCAAGCTCTCGACCTAACGACTCGAAGGGCATCGCCGCCGAGCGTATCGTGAGGGGTTCACAAGCCGATCACAGAAACGGGATCGCCATCAGCGACGTCGACGACCTGTACTCGATCGAAGACGACACCATCGTCCTCTCGGTGCATGTCCAGCCGCGCGCCGGACGCAGCGCCGTCCTCGGCCGCCACGGACGCGCCCTGAAGTTGCGCGTGGCCGCGCCTCCGGTCGACGAGCGCGCCAACACTGCCGCGACCACGCTGCTCGCCGAGGAGTTCGGTGTGCGGTCGGGTGACATCGAACTCATCGCAGGTCAGCGGTCACGGCTCAAGCGGTTCCGGATCCGCAACGTCGACCAAGACGAGTTCGCGACGCGGCTCCGCCGGACGGTCGACGCTGCCGATCGCGGGGGCGGGCCCCGGTCGCGTCACCGGGCCGAGTGACCCCGGGCCGTCCCGCTGGAGGAGCCTGATCGGGGGCGCTACCATCCACCGCTCTTTCGGGGTCCGATCCGGCCCCTCCGCGGGCCAAGGGAGACCGAGATGCCGGGCACGGCAGGAAAGAAGCCGGCGGCTCGCCGGAGCGCGACGTCCCGCACGCGGTCGACCCAGCCGGCCCGTCGCGCCGGTGCCAGCGGAACGAAGCGGGTGGCGGCCAAGAAGGCGGCCGGCGGGCGGTCCGCGACCAAGAAGACCAGCGTCAAGAAGACCGTGACCAAGAAGACCGTGACCAAGAAGACCAGCGTCAAGAAGACCAGCGTCAAGAGGACCGGGGCCAAGAGGACCGGGGCCAAGAGGACCGGGGCCAAGAAGGCCGCCCGGAAGCCGTCGGCGAAGTCGACGGCAAAGAAGGCCGCCCCCAAGAAGGCCGCTCCGAAGAAGACGGGCCCGAAGAAAGCCGCCCCCAAGAAGGCGCCCTCCAAGAAACCGGCCCCGACGAGGCCCACGGCCAAGAAGGCTCCGCCCGCCCCCGTGGGTGCGGCCGCGAAGCGCCCGGGGTCTTCCGCGAGCGTCGCGGGCAAGAAGGCCGCGCCGGCGAAGGCCACGGCCGCGGCGACCGGGAAAGCCAAGCCCACCTTCGCCCCGCTCCCGCCGCCGGCCGGCACACTGACCAAGAGCCGCAGCGGCAAGAAGACCGTCATCTGTCTCTTGTCAGGGTTCGAGGTGACCCCGGCTCCAGCCAACCTCAGCCCCAAGACCCTCGACCGGCTCCGCCAGAAGCTCCTCGACGAGAAGCAGCGGCTCCGCCACCAGGCCGAGGAGCTCACCGCGGAAGCCGAACAGCTGGCACGCGAACGCGAGGCCGGCGACACCCAGTTCGACGAAGAATCCGGTGAAGGCGACACCGTGAACATCGAGCGCGAACGCGACCTGTTGCTCTCCGCCACAGCTCGCCAAGTCGTCGAGGAGATCGACGATGCGCTCGAGCGGATCAAACGCGGGAAGTACGGCTCCTGCAAGCCCGCCGGCCGAAAGATCTCCCTCGAGCGTCTCGAGGCGATCCCGTGGGCGCAGGTGTGCGTCGATTGCAAGGCGCGTGCCGAGCGGCGACGCTGACCCCGGGGCCGCGCTCCGTCAGCGTGGCCCCTTGGTCGTCGGGATCGTCGCCATCATCGTCGCCCTCGACCAGGCCACCAAAGCCTGGGCCGTCGACTCGCTGGCGCGCGCTCCGGTCTCAATCATCGGGACCACCGTCGAGTTCCGCCTCAGCCGCAATACCGGGAGCGCCTTCAGTCTCTTCCAGACCCTGACCCCGCTCCTCGCGGTCCTCGCGGTCGCGATCGCGATCATCCTCGTCCGAGCCATGCGACGCACCGACGACCGGATCGTGATCATCGCGCTGGCGCTGGTCCTCGCCGGCGCGTTCGGCAACCTCGGCGACCGACTCTTCCGCTCCCCCGGCTGGTTGCGCGGCGCCGTCGTCGACTTCATCCACGTCGGCGGGTGGCCCACCTTCAACGTCGCCGACTCGGCGATCACGATCGGCGCGGTGCTCCTCGTCGGCTGGAGCTTCCTCGGCAACCGGTCCCGACCGCACCAACGGTGATGCCTCGCGACGTCGAGACCTTCGCGGTCCCCGACGCGCTCGCCGGGGAGCGGATCGACCGCGCCGTGGCACTCCTCACCGGGTGGAGTCGCGCCGAGGTCCAAGCGCTCGTCGCCACGGGGGCGGTCCTCGTCGACGGGCAGCCGCCGATCAAAAGCCATCGCCTCACTGCCGGCGCGGTGATCGAGCTGCTCGCCGAACCCGAATCGGAGGCGCCACCCGTCGCCGAACCGATCCCGATCGACGTTCGATACGCCGACGACGACATCATCGTCGTGGACAAACCGGCCGGGGTCGTCGTGCATCCCGGTGCCGGCCACGCCCACGGAACGCTGGTGCACGGTCTCCTCGCCCGGTTCCCAGAGATCGCCGGGGTCGGTGACCCGAGACGACCGGGGATCGTGCACCGCTTGGACCGCGACACCAGCGGGCTGCTGGTGGTCGCCCGCACCGCCGTGGCGTATGACCGCCTCGTGCGAGCGCTGGCCGAACACGACGTCGAGCGACGCTACGTGGCTCTCGTCCGCGGGATCCCCGACGCGCGCCGGGCGCTGATCGATGCTCCGATCGGCCGGTCGCCCCGACGCCGGACCCAGATGGCGGTCCGCGCCGAGGGGCGCGACGCCCGCACCAGCTACGAGGTCATCGCCCAGGGGCCGGACGTAGCGCTGCTCGCCTGTCGGCTCGAGACCGGACGGACGCACCAGATCCGGGTGCATCTGGCCGCGATCGGGCACCCCGTGGTCGGCGACACCGTCTACGGCGGGGGCGCACCGGCGGCGCCGGCCACCCGCCCGTTCCTCCACGCCCACGCCCTGGCGCTCCATCATCCCGTGACGGGGGAGCGGTGCTCGTTCGACGCCGAGCTGCCTGACGATCTCCGAGCGGCGCTGGTGGCGCTGGGGATCGAGGCTCCCGATGGCGTGGACCGACCCGCCCGGACCGGCGACGAGGATGCGGGGCGCTCCTCGGCGTCGCCGGCGCCGGGCGATCGGCCGGGCTCGACATCGGAGAGTGGGGCGTGATGTCCCGTTCATCGTACGACGAGGCCCCTCAACGGCGGCCTCGCAGGAGGCCAAGTCTCGGTAAAGGTCGCCCGGTCCGCGTGCCGACCCTGATGGGATGCGCGTCTTGCTGGTCGAGGACGACCAGACCATCGCGTCGCCCCTGGTCCGAGGTCTGGAACGGGAGGGCTTCGCGGTCGTCCATGCCGAGTGCGGCGCCGACGCGCTGACCGGGCTGCGCGCGACGACACCCGATGTCGTGCTGCTCGACCTCGGGCTGCCCGACGTCGACGGCTTCGACCTCTGCCGGGAGCTGCGCGCCACCTCCGGGGTGCCGATCATCGTGGTGACCGCCCGGGGCGAAGAGGTGGACCGGGTCGTTGGCCTCGAGCTCGGCGCCGACGACTACGTCGTCAAGCCGTTCGGCTTCCGCGAGCTTGTCGCTCGCATCCGCGCCGTGCGTCGGCGCGCCAACGGCCGAACCGCGGGGCGCCCCGCGACCCTCGGTGACCTCGTCGTGGACCGCCGCACCCGCCGCGCCACCGTCGAGGGGCGCGCGCTGAGCCTCACGCCCAAGGAGTTCGATCTCCTGGCGCTGCTCGCCGACGACCCCGGCGCCGTCTGCAGCCGCGAACGGATCCTCGACGAGGTGTGGGATCCCCACTGGTACGGGCCCACCAAGACCCTCGACGTCCACGTCGCCAGCCTCCGCCGCAAGCTCGGCCATCCCGAGCTCATCGAGACCGTCCGGGGGGTGGGGTACCGGCTCTGTGTCCCCGAGGTCGCGGCGTGAGGCGACGGCTGCTCACCAGCTACCTCTCCATCACCCTGTTCGTGCTCGTGGCGCTCGCACTGCCGTTGGGTCTGTCGTTCTCCCAGACCGAAGAGCGGCGCCTCACCAGCCGGATCCAAGACGACGCGTACGCGCTCGCGCTGCGCGCCGGCACACCCCTCGAGCAGGGCGACACGGTGACCCTCGGTCGTCTGGCCCGCCAGCTCGCCGGACGCGCCGAGGCTGCGATCGTGGTGGTCGATTCCCGTGGGACGGTGCTGGCGTCCGCCGGGTCCGCGGTACCGGGAGCCGGGACGATGACCCTTGGTGTCCCCGACCTCGACGCGGGCCGCGGTGGTCGTCAGGTCACCGGCCGGCGAGGTAACGCCGCCGGGGACGTGCTGGCGGTCACGGTCCCGGTCCTCTCCGGCGATGGGCGGGTCGGGGCCCTGCGGGTGTCGGCGTCGGTGGCGGTCGTCGACGACGCGGTGCAGCGCAGCTGGCTGCTCCTCGGCGGACTCGCGGGTCTTATCGCGCTGATCGTCGGCCTGGTCAGCACGCTCCTCGCCCGCTCGTTCACCCGGCCCGTCGCCGCGCTCGACGCCAGCGCGGCCCGTCTCGGCGAGGGGGACCTCGCCGCCCGGGTCGCGGTTCCCGACGACCCGCCCGAGCTCCGACGTCTGGCCCGGTCCTTCAACGCCACCGCCGAGCGCCTCGGCTCGCTGCTGCGGTCGCAGCGAGGCTTCGTCGCCGACGCGTCGCACCAGCTGCGCACCCCGCTGGCGGCGTTGCGGTTACGGCTCGAGAACATCGAAGCCGACGGCCCCCGGCATCGACCCGAGGACCTCGACGGGGCGCTCGCGGAAGTCTCCCGTCTGACCGAGCTGGTGGAGAGCCTCCTCATCCTCGCCCGAGCCGAAGACGCGCCGGCCCCGAGCGTCGATGTCCCGCTCGACCCGGTCATCGAAGCCCGCCTCGACGCCTGGTCGGCTGTCGCCGACGAGCGTGGTGTCCGCCTCGAAGCTGACGTCGCCGATGTCGGCGTGCGAAGCGAGCCCGGCCGTCTCGAGCAGGTGCTCGACAACCTTCTCAGCAACGCGCTCGACGCCGCCCCCGCCGGCTCCGTGGTGCGGGTCGGTGTCCGTCAGGTTGGGGAGCGCGTCACCATCACGGTGCGCGACCGCGGCCCGGGAATGACCCTCGAGCAGCAGGCCCGGGCGTTCGACCGGTTCTGGCGCTCGCCGGACGCGCGGCACTCCCGGAGCGGGTTCGGGCTCGGCCTGCCGATCGTCCGACGTCTGGTGCTCGCCGACGGAGGTGACGTGCTCCTCGGCGACGGGCCCGAGGGAGGCCTCACGGTCACCGTGTCACTCCCCGCTACTCGTCGTGTGGTGTCGGAGCGGGTCGGGGTCTGACGCTCAGGTGATGGCGCCCCGCTCGGCCGCCACCTTCTCGTGACCGACACGGGTCCGGTCCACGAGGTCGGCCAAGGTGTGTCCCTCCAGCAGGCGCCGCATTTCGTCGGAGACGTCGACCCAGACCTCTTGGAGGACGCAATGGCCCTCGCAGTGGTCATGCTCGTCGACCGGGGTCGCGAGGGGACCATCAACGGCGGCCAGGATCTCGGCCAGGGTGATCTCGGTCGGTGGGCGGGCGAGCACGTACCCCCCGCCGACCCCCCGCTTTGAGCGAACCAACCC
>DAIPLE010000258.1:0-2914 GCA_036769425.1 Actinomycetota bacterium | reverse complement strand
GTCGAGATCCCGAGCTGCGCACACCGCTCCCCCACCGCCGCCGGCACCGCGGAGCCGCCGAGGCCGATGAAGGGCATCAGCCGGCGGTGCGCGTCGGTGAAGTCGGGATGGTCGAGGAGGCTGATGAGGAAATAGGTGGCGCCGTTCCCGCTGGTGATGCCCTCGTCGAGCATGGTGGCCAGCACCCGCGCCGGGTCCCAGACGTCGATCAGCTGGATCGGGTCGCGTCGCCACACCGGGATCAGGAGCGCCGCGAGCATGCCGATCCCGTGCCCGACCGGGGCGCCGACGAGGGCGGGCAGGCCCCCCTTGGCCTGGATGGCGCCCAGCTGCTTGATCTCGAACCCGATGCTGCGATGCGAGTGCACGACCCCCTTTGGGTCCGCGGTCGTGCCGGACGTGTAGGCGATGAGGGCTGGCGTCGACGGGTCGGTGGCAACGGGCCCGTCGATCGGGTCGGCGCCGGCGAGGTCCTCGAACGGGCGGGTGCCGGCGGACACGCGCTCGCCCACCACGAACACTTCCCGCAACCCGTCGAGGCGGGGCCGGAACGTGTCGAGGTTGGCCAGGTAGTCGAGACGGCCGAACTGGTCGGCGGTCACGAGCACCTGGGCTCGTGACTGTTCCAGGATGAACGCCACCTCCTTCGGCCCGTAGAAGTGGACGATGGGGACGGGAACCGCCCCCAGGAGCGCGATGGCCCAGAACGTGGCCGCGGCCTCCACCCAGTTGGGGAGCTGGAACGCGACGGGGTCACCAGGTCGGACCCCGACGGCGCGCAGGCCTCCCGCGACCCGACAGGCCAGGTCGTACCCGTCGCCGAACGTGCCCCGCCACGGGCGGGTCTCGGAGTGGATCGCGAGCGTCAGGTCTCGGCCTTCGACCAGACCGGCGCCGAGGATCGTCCCGAGGGTCTCGTCGGTCCACGACCCGTCGGCGACGTAGCGGCGGGTCCGTTCCGCGCTCACCCCGCGCAGGTCCAGCTCCAGCGCCATGGGTCCCCCTCCGACCGCGCCGAACCTACCCGGCCTCGGTGCACGTCCCAGCCTGAGCGCTTGCCGGCCCCCGCCGGTCGGAATACTGTTCTGGGTGTGCAGAACGTCGTTCCGGTCGAGCGAGCGGTCGCCGCCCGGACGTTGCAGGACCGGGCGGACGCCTACGCCGACGAGGTCCGGCGCCTCGTCGACGCGGCGTACGCGGTGATGCGCCGCACCGGGTCGGTCGACCCCCGGGTCGCCGACATCGTGGAGGCCGCCGAGCTCTCGAACCAGGCGTTCTACCGGCACTTCCGCGGCAAGGACGAGCTGCTCCTCGCGGTGCTCGAGGACGGTCAGCGCCGCCTCGTCGCCACGCTCGAGCGGCGCATGGCGCGA
Organism: Actinomycetota bacterium; assembly: GCA_036769425.1. Lineage (GTDB taxonomy): Bacteria > Actinomycetota > Acidimicrobiia > IMCC26256 > PALSA-555 > PALSA-555. Next base: position 1,541 of record DAIPLE010000258.1, on the reverse strand, counting down.
GCGACTCGGGGCCCAGGACAGGTCCAGGCGTGGATCGAAGGGGTCCTGGAGCAGGCCCGCAACGCCGAGGCCGCGGCCAACACCCGACCCTTCGCGTTAAACGGCGCTCGGCTCACCGAGCGTTACCCCGACGCCACCGCCAGCCAACGGGACCGGGTGCTGGCGCCTCTCCGCGACGCCGTCGAGGCCGCCGGGGGCGACCGGGACCGCGACGCGGACGTCATCTACTACCTCACCATGGGTCGCGCCGAGGACGCCATCGCCCGGGGCACGGCGCCGACCGACGCCGACGTCGCCCACACCGTGACGTTCGCCCTGCGGGCCATCGGAGCGAAGGCCCGATGACCGAGCGGGAGGTCCTCCTCACCGGAATCGGGGGCCAAGGGGTCCAGCTCGCGGCCCAGGTCCTCGCTCGCGCCGCGGTGCTCGAAGCCCGCCACGTTCTGCTGTTCGGCGTCTACGGCGGAGCGATGCGGGGCATGAACACCGACGGGACCGTCGTCGTCGGTGACGAGCCGATCCACTCCCCGCCGCTGTTGTCGCGCACCTGGTCGGCCGTCGCGATGCACGACCGCTATTGGGGACCGGTCGCCCCCAAGGTCCGAGACGGCGGTGTCGTCGTCGTAAATGACAGCACCTTCGGTGCTGACCTCGGTGACGTCCCGGCCCGTTCGTTCCGGGTGCCGGCCAGCGAACTCGCCGCCAAGATCGGCAACGAGCTGGCCGCCTCGATGGTGATCCTCGGCGCGTACGCCGCCATCACGGGCCTCGTCACGCTGGACGGGCTCCGTGCCGGCATGCGCGAATCCGTTCCGGCATACCGTCGTCAACACATCGAGCTCAACGACCAGGCCCTGACCACGGGGTTCGAGGCCGTCGACGAGCTCGCGGCTCCGGCCTGGGAATCGGAGCCGTCGCCGGCATGAGCACGATCACCAGCCGCGGCACGGTCACGATCGACATGGAGACCTGCAAGGGCTGTGAGCTGTGCATCACCGCCTGCCCACCCCGGGTGCTGACCATGTCCGAGCGCACCAACCGGGCCGGGTTCCACGTCCCCGAGCTAGCTCCGGGATGCACCGGCTGCGCGGCGTGCCTCTTCGTCTGCCCAGACTTCTGCTTCGAGGTGTTCCGCTACGACACGCCGCACCGCACCGAGGTCTCCGGATGACCGCGGTGACGATCGGCACCGGCCGGCGCCTCATGGAGGGCAGCGAGGCGATCGCGCTGGCCTCGATCGCCGCGGGCTGTCGGTTCTTCGCCGGCTACCCCATGACGCCCTTCACCGAGGTGCTCGAGCACTTCGCCCACTACCTGCCGGGCGTCGATGGGACCTGCATCAACGCCGAGAGCGAGCTCGAGGCGGTGGGGATGGCCTGGGGTGCCCTCGCCGGCGGGGCCCGCGCCGCGACGGGGTCCACCGGTCAAGGTCTGTCGCTCATGCAGGAATCCTTCGCCGAGATCACGCTCGCCGAGCTGCCACTCGTCATCTTCAACATGGCTCGGGGCCAAGGTGACTACTTCCAGTCCACCCGGGGGGG
>DAIPLE010000257.1:0-2918 GCA_036769425.1 Actinomycetota bacterium | reverse complement strand
ATCGTGTTCTGGTCGGCGGTCACCGGTCTCCTGACCGGCCTCGTCGTCACCGGGTTCGAGCATCTGGTGCTCGACGAGGCGCTGGCGCCGGTGCTCGGGTTGCCGATCTGGGCGACCGCGGTGCTGCCGCTGCTCGGGTTGACGGTGGCGTTCGCGGTGCTGCGGGTGGTGGGCGGCGGGGCGAGCCCCGCGACGTCAGACGCGTATCTGCAGGCGTTCCACGGGAAAGCCGACCTCGGATGGCGGCCAAGCGTGGCGCGCCTGCTGGCGTCGGTGGCGACGATCGGGTCCGGCGGCGCGCTGGGTCTGGAGGGGCCGTCCCAGTACGCCGGTGCCGCGATCGGCCAAGGCCTCGAGGGCGGACCGGGATCGCGGGTCGGGTCGCAGCGGCGATCGCTGCTCGTCGCCGGCGCCGCGGCGGGAGTGGGGGCGATCTTCAAGGCTCCGGCGACGGGCGCGGTGTTCGCGCTGGAGTCATCGAGTTCCAGGTCGCGGCGTACGACTCATCCACGTAGGCGGGTGTCCTCGGAGCGGTCGGCGAGCTCGAGGGCCTGGTCGGACAGGCCGGCGACGACCGCGCCCATGTCGGCGAAGCCGTCGCCGAGGGTCTTGCCCATGAGGAAGCGAGCCTGGATGCCTTCCACGATGACGGCCAGCTTGTACATGGCGAAGATCACATAGAAGTCGAGGTGCTCGATCGAGCGCCCGGACTGGGCCGCGTAGCGGCCGATGATCTGGTCTCGGGTCAAGAAGCCGGGGAGGTCGGCGACGCCTTGAGCGGTGAGGACCGAAAGCTCCGCGCCCCCACCCCAGTAGACGAGGAAGAGCCCGAGGTCGGTGAGGGGATCACCGAGGGTCGACATCTCCCAGTCGAGGACGGCGACAATGCGGCCGGGATCGTCGAGGGCGACCATCGTGTTGTCGAGGCGGTAGTCGCCGTGCACGATCGCCGGCGGCCCCGATGGGGGAACCGCGGCCTGGAGCCGGCGGCTCAGTTCGTCGAGGGCTGGCCGCTCGCGGGTCTTGTTCGCCTGCCATTGCTTGCCCCACCGGGCGACGTTGCGGGCGAGGAATCCGTCGGGGCGCCCGAAATCGGCGAGGCCGACGGCGGCGGCGTCGACGGTGTGGAGCGCCGCCAGGACGTCGACGAGCCGTTCGGAGCACGCCTGGGCCTCGGCCGGGGTGAGGAGCGCCATCTCCTCGGTGGTGCGCAGGATGCGGCCGTCGACGCGCTGCATCACGTAGAACGGGGATCCGATCAGGGCTTCGTCGTCGGTGAACGCGAACACTTCGGGGACCGGGACGTCGGTGCCGTGCAACGCGGAGAGGACGCGGTACTCGCGGCGCATGTCGTGCGCGGTCTCGACGACGTGGCCGAGCGGGGGGCGGCGCAGCACCCAGTCGTGCCCGCCGTCGTTGATGACGTAGGTGAGGTTCGAGCGGCCGCCGGCGATCAGGTGCGCGCCGAGTGGGGCACCGCTGGCGTCAGGGACGTGCGCGGCGAACCACGGTCGTAGCTGTTCGAGATCGACGCCCTCGGGCGGCACGGCCCGGAGACTAGTGAGGGCCCGTAGCGGTCCGCGGCGGGCGTGGTGACCGTGCTACGCGACGCGTGACTCGCGAGGCTTGACCGGCTGGCCGTCACCCTTCGGGTAGCGGGCGACGCGACCGACCGGCATGTCGACCCGGAATCCGCCGGCGGCGCGCTCTTCCTCGGATTCGCCGCCCCAGAACCCGTACTCGCGCTGCTCGCGGGCCCAGTCGCGGCACGGCTCGAGGACCAGGCAGTCGCGACAGATCGATCGGGCGCGGCCCTCGCGCAGCACCCGCGTCTCGGGGCGCTCACCGGCGGGCGCGAAGAACAGGCTGGTCTGGCCGACGCACGCGGCGTCGGTGGTCCAGGCCAGGGGGCCGGTGAAGATCAGGTTCGACACGGTGTCGATCGCCACCGTTGTCCTCCGCGGGTTGGTCTTGCCGATTGAAGTGCAGAGCCGGGGAGCCGACAGGGGGGATGCCGGCTCCGCGCGGCGGCCTGCATCACCCATGGTGGCGGAACCCGGGCTATCTGTCCAACCGTCAGATCTGATCGATACCATCGATTTCAGCGATGATAGAGTGTCGGGGTGGAACTGCGCCATCTCGACACCCTCCTGGCGATCGCCGAGGAGGGCTCCTTCACCGCGGCGGCCGACGCCCTGAGCACGGTCCAGTCGAACGTCTCGGAGCAGGTCCGCCAGCTCGAGGAGGAGCTGGGGGTCGAGCTGCTCACCCGCACCCGGCGGGGGGCGATCCCCACCGAGTGTGGGGAGCGGGTCCTGGACCGGGCCCGGCGCGTCCGACGCGAGCTGGAGGCGCTCCGGGCCGACCTGTCGATGCTGCAGGGCCTCGAGACCGGGAACGCCAGCTTCGGGATCGTCGGGACCGCGAGCCGTTGGATCGTGCCCAGGCTGGTGGCGGTGCTCCGGACCCGCGCCCCGGGGATCCGGCTGCGGGTCAACGAGGGCGCCTCGGAGCGCCTCGTCGCCGAGGTGCTCGCCGGGGAGCTGGCGCAAGCCGTCGTGACCGAGCCGGTTCAAGAACGCCGCCTCCTCGTCGAGACGCTCCTCGAGGAGACCCTCCTCGCGGTCGTCCCGAAGGACTCCGCGCTGCGAGACGGCCCGATCCCGCTCGACGCGCTCCTCGGTCTCGGCCTGGTGCTGCCCCCGGTGGGGAACCCGTTGCGCACCGAGGTCGACCACGCGGCCGCGCAGCGGGGGATCACCCTGCCGGTCACGGTGGAGGTCGAGGGCATCCGGCTCATCGGCGAACTCGTCGCCGCCGGCGCCGGCGCGTCGGTGCTCCCCGAGACCGCGGTCCCCACCGAGCTCGGCGGCGTGCGGATGCTGGCCCTCACGGGTGTCCCGCCGCGTCGCCTGGCC
>DAIPLE010000256.1:0-2923 GCA_036769425.1 Actinomycetota bacterium | reverse complement strand
ACTACAGGAAGGACAGGTCGTTGAGCGGCCAGATCTTCACGAAGACCCGCCCGACGATCGACGATTCGGTGATCGGCCCGAACGTTCGGGCGTCCTTCGACTGGTTGCGGTTGTCGCCGAGCACGAACACTCGTCCGGGCGGGACGACGCACCCCGGGCTCTGATCGGCGGGGGCGCCGCAACCGGGTGGGACCGACGACCCCTCCGGTCCTGACGACGCGTCCTTCGACAGGTACGGCTCATGGAGGCGCCGGCCGTTGATGTAGATGTTGAAGGTGCCGGAGTTGCTGTCGCGCCGTTCGGTGACCGTCTCGCCCGGGAGGCCGATGACCCGTTTAACGAGATCGTCGATCCCTCCGGTGCGCTCAGCCGGCGGGGCTTTGAACACGACAATGTCGCCTCGGTGCACATCGTGGAAGTCGTAGCTGAGCTTGTTCACGAGCACTCGGTCGTCGATGTTCAGGGTCGGCTCCATCGACGCGGACGGGATGTAGAACGCCTGGAACAGGAACGTCTTGATCACGAACGCGATGACGAGCGCGGCCGCGATCAGTACGACCCACTCGATGATCAGCCGCTGGGTGCGAGCCCGTCGGGACGGCTCCGCCCCGGTGCCGTCGCCGCTTCCCCCGGCGCCGCCCCCGTGGCCGTCGTCGCCCGGTTTGGGCGGCGGCGCGGAACCGCTGGCGTTACCGGGGTCGAGGAGCGTGGTCTCGTGACCGCCGGGCAGCGCGTCGCGATCCGGCTCCCCGGTCGTCGTCACGGTCGCGGCCCCACTGGGCCATCCTTCCACGCCTCGGGGTCAGAACCGCCGTCGGCCCTCACCGTTCGTAGCGGACCAAAACCCGCCGGGCGGCGTCGGACCGGGCGGCGCGTGCCGTCGCGGGACCGACCACCGTCGCCGCCGGGCCGAGACGAAGGAGGAGCCGCTCGAGGAACGCCGGTCCGCTCACCGCCAGGACGACGTCCCATCCCCCATCGGGGCGCGGCTTGGCGTCCTCGGTGGGGAGGCTCTCGGCGACCCACGCCGCGTCGGGCCGCAATCGGAGCTGGACCCGCGGGTCGCTCGGATCGGGGCGATAGACGAGATCGACCAGGTCGTCGTCACCCGCCGACGGGTGCGGCGGCGCCGGCTCGCCGGTGGGACGAACGGCGCGCACCCGATCGACGCGGAACAGCCGCTCGGCGTCGGCCCGATGGCAGTACGCCGCCAGGTACCAGGCCCCCAGGGCGTGGAAGACCCGCAGGGGATCGACGACCCGAGTCGTCATCTCGTCGCGGGCGAAGGAGTAGTAGTCGATCTCGAGTTGCTCGCTGTCGGCCGCGGCGTGCGTCAACCGATCGAGGTTGTCGCTCCCACCGACGTCGATGCTGAGCGCTCCTCGAGCACCGAGGGCGGCCTCGAGCTTGTCGAGCGCGGTCGCGAGCGGCCCGTGCGGATCCGAGCCCGGTACCGCGAGCAGCGCCCGCCCGGCGGCGAGGAGCGCGACACCTTCTGACGGGGTGAGTCGCAACGGCCGTTCGAAGTACTCCGCCAACCGGATGCTGACCGCACCGTCGTCGCCGACCCAGACGTCGATCAGCCGGTCGGCGGTGTACGGCGGCAGGCCACACAGGGGCAGGAGCGCCAAGTCCGACTCGAGCTCCGATTCGGGGACGTCGAAGCGGTGCGCCAAGTCACTGATCGTGACCCCGGGATGGGTGAGGATCCACGGGATCAGCGCCAGGATGCGCCGCAGCCGCGACCCGGCGACGGGCTGCGTCACGCGTCGCTCTGCGCCACGGCCCGCAGCCAGTCGACAAGATCGCTTCGCAGTTCCGGTGGCGCGAGCACCTCAGCGTGCTCGAGCAACCCGACGACGAACGCCCGGAACGCTTCGCGGTTCACGACCGCCAGCTGCACCACCACCGCGCCGTCGTCGCGGCGTTCGACGACGGCGTCGTCGCCGAGCTGGTCGACAACCCACGCCGCTCTTGTCGCGTCGACCAGGACTCGCGCCTCCACGGGCCGGTCGTCCCCGTAGGTCATCGGGTCCGAACGCAACCCCTCGCTCGGATCGAAACCCGCCGGCGGCTCGAAGGCCCCGTCGGGCCCCGAACGCGGTGGCCCGTCGAACCGGTCGATGCGGAACGCCCGTGGGGCATCCTTGTCTTGATCGCGACCCACCACGTACCAATGGCCGAAACGGTGCACGACTCCGTACGGCTCGAGGCGACGCGGGTCGCCCCGATAGTCGAACTCGACGACCCGTCGACGCGCCACCGCGTCGAAGAGCTCCGCGAGCCCGGCCGTGACCGCCAGCGCCGCCAGCGCCGGTGCCCCGGTCCCCTCGACGCCACCTAGCTTGCGGAGGCCTTCCTGGGCCTCACCACCGTCGAGGCGCACCGCGGTCACCGCGACGTGCAGCGCGGCGCGTTCCTCGACGTTGAGCCCCGGATCCGGGAGGTAGTAGTCGTCGGGGAGGATCCGGTACCCGATCTCGGTCGAGAACCCATCAATGGCGGAGGTCGTGATCGGAACCCCGAGATCCCGCAACGTCTCCTTGTCCCGCGAGAACGCCCGCCGGCGCGCCACCTTGTCCTCGGGGTACGAGGGCTCCAGCCGGGCCGCGAGCTCCTCCAGCGTCAAAAATCGCCTCGTGTCGAGCAGTGTGGCGGTCAGGTTCACCAGCCGTTCGAGGCGCTCACTCACCACCCGCACCCTTCACGACCCGCGACCATCACCGCCGTCGACAAGATCGGACGACGGCGGGACACCTCCCGCGGTGTCCGCGCAACCACGCCGGGCGCCACCGTTACAGCGAGGCGATCAGACGCTCGACGCGCTCGTCACGCGCCTTGAACGGGTCCTTGCAGAGCACCGTCCGTTGCGCCTGGTCGTTGAGCTTCAGGTGCACCCAGTCGACGGTGTAGTCACGCTTGC
>DAIPLE010000255.1:355-2937 GCA_036769425.1 Actinomycetota bacterium | reverse complement strand
CCCGCAGCACCAAGCTCTCCGAACGGTTCAACCTGATCGACGCCGCCGACCGTCTCGTACGCACCTTCTCGGGCGGGATGCGCCGCCGTCTCGACCTCGTCGCCGCGCTCGTCCATCAACCCCCCGTCCTCTTCCTCGACGAGCCAACGACCGGCCTCGACCCCCAGGGGCGGACCGAGCTGTGGAACGTCATCGAAGACCTCGTCGACATCGGCACCACCGTGCTCCTCACAACCCAGTACCTCGAGGAAGCAGATCGGCTCGCGCACCGCATCGTCGTCGTTGATCACGGCGAGGTCATCGCCGAGGGCACCTCCGCCGAGCTCAAAGCCCGGCTCGGCGCGACCGTCATCGAGGTCACATTCCCGGACCACGCCACCACCAAATCCGCCGCGACCCAACTCGCGACGCTCGGGACCATCACCGTCGACGCCCGCGCGCTGCGCATCAGCGTCGCCGACGGCGCCGCCGCCATGCTCGAAACGGTCCGGACCCTCGACGCCGAGCACCTCGAGCCGGTGACGATGGCGCTACGTGAACCCACCCTCGACGACGTGTTCCTGACCCTCACCGGGCACGCCGCCGAACCCGAGCCGGTCGACGCCGGACCGAGCCCAGAGCCGCGCCGCGCAGCAACGACGTGACGTGGGCCGCCTACGGGTAGGCGTCCGGCTGGTCGAGCGGCAGGCGCAACCAGGCGACCATCGCGCCGAGCTGCTCGTAGGCGGCGAGCCGAGCCGCATCGGTGCCGGCCGCTTCGGCCTCCTGACACACCGCGTCGAGGCGTCGGACCATGGTCGGTCCGAGCTCGAGGAGGCCACCGCTCCCACCGGTCGCCCATTTCGCCAGCACGTACCGACACAGCGCGCCGACGGGGACATCAAGGTTCTCGCTCAACCGTTGGATGGTCTCGAGAGGGTCGGCGAGGGCGTAGAGGGCGACGTCGGCCTTGAAGTTGGCATCAGGGTCGTCGTCGGGCCACGGACCGGTCCAAGGTTCGAGGCGCACCACGGGCACACCGTCATCGTCAGGCACGGCTGGCGCTCCCCACGCTATGCGGTCGCAACCGGTGCGACTCAGCGCCTCTCGGGCCCGTCGAGTCCGTACAGACGGGCACAGTTTCGCCACACGATGTCGTCGCGCACCTGCTCGTCAAGCCCGGCGGTGTGCTCGGCCAGTACGTTCTGAGAATCGGGGTACGTCGAGTCGGAGTGCGGATAGTCGCTGGCCCACATCAACCGTTCGTGGTTGACCATGTCGGTCATATGGAACGCGACCCAGTCGTCCTGGAACGTCAGGTACACGTTCTCGCGGAAGTACTCGCTCGGCATCCGTGAGAGCGGCGCCGCCGGCAGCCAGTTGCGGTGGCGTTCCATGGCGTGGTCGGCCCGATACATCCAGTGCGGCGCCCACCCGGCATCAGCCTCGACGCACACGACCGCCAGGTCCGGGTTGCGATCGAACACCCCGCCGAAGATCAAGGTCGCGATGATGTCCTGACACCCGCGGATGATGCCGAGGAAGCTGTTCATCTTGGGTCCTCGGTATTGCGGGCTCATGCCGATGTCGTTGCCGCTGGTGAGGATGTGGAACGACAATGGCAGACCCAGCTCCGCGGCCGCCCGCCAGAGCGGATCCCAACGGGGATCGTCATAGTCGCCGTCGCGGTAACACGCTGCGTAGCCCGGCAGCATCACGCCGCGAAGACCAAGGTCCTTGATCCGCTCCAGGTCTTCGACGCCTTCCTCGACGCTGCGCAACGCGGTCTGACCGACGCCGACGAGCCGCTGCGGATCATGACTTTGGAACTCGGCAATCCAGAGGTTGTACGCGTCGAAGCACGCCTTCTTGTAGTCCGCGTCCGAGAGGTTGCAGAGCAGCATCCCGACCGACGGGTAGAGCACCTCGGTCGCGACACCATCTCGGGTCTGGTCCTCGAGTCGGGCCGCGGGATCCCAGCCGCCCCGGTGGAGTTCCTCCCAGCCCACGTACTCGAACGGCCCGATCGATTCCGCGGGGCGCCCCGCCGCGGCCACCATGCCGTACGGGACCCGGCTCTTGCCCCGGTCGATCACCATGACCGCACCCATCGTGTCGTCGGTGACCGCGACCGGCGCCCGGTCCCGGTACCGAGGATCGATGCGGTCCAGGTAACAGTCACCGGGCTCGGTGACGTGCGAGTCCGCCGAGATCGAGAACAGCGACATCAGCGGTCCCTCCGTTCAGGCTCCTCGTCGCGCCCCAGCTCGGGCCGCGACGACCTTCATAGCCGCTCCCGGCCCGGGGCCGCTCGGCCCCGACCCGGGGACGCTCAGAGCTCGAGGGGACGCAGCGGCGCCATGACCAGGTCGGGGTGGTCTCGCCAGTCGACCCCCGCCACGTCGATGTAGAGCTCGAGCTCGTTCCCGTCGGGATCCAACACATAGATGCTGTCGGTCACGGTGTGGTCCGCCGCGCCGACCATCGGCACCTGACTCCAAACTGACCACCACCGCCGTTTGAGTGTCACAGCCCGTGGGTACCTTCGACCTTGCGAGAGCTGTCGGTCCCTCGGTAGGAGGGGGCGTGAAACTGCCTTCGGG
>DAIPLE010000255.1:0-345 GCA_036769425.1 Actinomycetota bacterium | reverse complement strand
GCACGTAGGCGAGCTCGACGTTGTTGTCCTTCGCCCAGTCGGCGATCCGGGGTGGGCTTCCCCCCGTATCGTGGAGGGTTTCTGATTGGTGTTGAAGCCTCTCATTCGCCCGCACTGTGGTGCCACCCGATCCGCGAACGGGCCTCTACGGTGATCTGAGGGGCCGGGTTTCACGCCGCGTCGGCTTGTTCGACGGCTCGGGCGGCGAGGAGCTGTTCGTAGTCGACTGGGGAGCGCATCTCACACGAGCTGTGGCGGCGCAGCCGGTTGTAGCGGTCGATGAACGCGGCGACCTCGCGTCGAGCCTGGTCCTTGGTCGCGCACTGGCGGCGGGAGAGCAGCTCC
>DAIPLE010000005.1:23677-24651 GCA_036769425.1 Actinomycetota bacterium | reverse complement strand
GGCACCGCGGTGCCGGCGCCCGAAGGGATCCTCGCGCTCGGCGCGCTCGGCATCGCCCTCGCGGGCGGTCTCGCCGTATCGAGCCTCCGCCAGCGCCGCTGGGGTTGGCGTCGGGTCGCCGCGATCGCCGCCACCGCGGGGGTCGCGCTCGGCGGGATCGGGTTCGCCGCCGACGCCGTCGACGGGCGCTGGCACGCGCCATCCACGTCGTGGCCGTCCCAGCTGGCGTTCACCCGCGACCAGCAGTTCCAGGGCCAGTTCCGCATCTTGTGGGTCGGTGACCCCGGCGTGCTGCCCCTCGACCCGGCCCGGGTGGCGAGCGGGCTGGGCTACACCCTGACCCGCAACGGTCCCGGCGACGCCCGGGAGCTGCTTCGCGCCCCCGTGACCACCCAGCGCGATCCCGTCGCCGACGCGGTCGCGGCCGCGGTCAGCGGCCGCACCAGTCGACTCGGGCGCATCGTCGCCCCGATGGGGGTCCGCTACATCGCGGTCCCGCTCCGATCGGGGCCCGGAGGCGTCGCGGGCCACACCCCGCCGGCGCTCGAAACGGCGTTACGGGACCAGCTCGATCTGGCCCGCCTCGGCAGCGACAGCGCCATCCAGCTCTACGAGAACCAGGCCTGGTTCCCCGGCCGCACGATCGTCCAGGGTCGTCACGCCTCCATCCCGACCCGTCCCGCCGATCCGGCGCGGACCGCGGCGAGCACCGACCTGAGCGGGAGTCATCCGCTGGGGAGCCAGGCGTCGGCGCCGGGCACGGTGCTGTGGTTCGAGTCCTATGACGCCGGTTGGCACGCCACCGCCGCCGGTCACGCGTTGGTGCACCGCCCGGCGTTCGGGATCACGAACCAGTTCCGTCTCGACCAGCGGGGCGCGGTCGCCATCTCGCACACCGGGCAGGCTCAGCGCTACGGGCTCATCGCCGCCGAGGTATTCCTCTGGCTGCTGGCGCTGCTGTGGTGGTCTCGCGG
>DAIPLE010000005.1:0-23667 GCA_036769425.1 Actinomycetota bacterium | reverse complement strand
GTACGGCGACGCTCAGCGCGAGCCGCCCGCGCCGCGGAGCGGGCGGCGCGCGCTGAGCGTCGCCGTACCGGAGACGACGGCTACGAATCCACGGTGGAGTTCTGGGAGAGCGGATGAGCCCGCGCCGAACCGCGTCCGTCGCTCGCCTCCCTGCCCTCGTCGCCGTCGCCGCGATCGTGGTCGGGTTGGTCGCCGCGGACCGTGCCGGCCACAGCTTCTCGCCCTCGATCCGAGGCGCGGCGCGTCCGGTCTCGGGACCCTCGGTCCCGCCGGCGGATGCCATCTCCTCGACGTGGTTCTGCGCCGAAGGGACGTCGAGCCCCGGTGGACGCGCCGACGAGACGATCATCGTCGCCAACCTGGCCCGCAAGCCGGTGACCGCCACGATCACGGTCCTGACTGGCTCTGACCACGCCCCGGTGTCTCGCTCGGTGCGCGTCGACACGCTCGCTCAACGCCGAGTGTTGGTCTCCTCGATCATCGCCGACGCCGAGCCTGGTGTCGTCGTCGAGGTGCCGAGCGGATCGGTCGCGGTCGAGCATGAGCTCCAACGCGGCAGCGCCACCACGCTCGGCGCGTGTGCCCGCCAGTCCGCAACCAGCTGGTACTTCGCGGCCGGAGACACCGGCCGGGGCGCGGAGGACTGGGTGGCGCTGTTCAACCCGTTCGGCGACGACGCCATCGTCGACCTGACGTTCCTCACCCCGGACGGTGTCCAGGCCCCGGGCCCGGCCCAAGCCCTCGTCGTCCCGCGCCGGTCCCGGGTCTCGGTCCCGGTGCACGACCTGGTCCGACGGGAAAGTCCGCTCGCGATCCAGGTGCACGCGCGAACCGGTCGCCTCGTCGCCGAGCAGTCGTTGCGCTATGACGGCACCGACGGTCGACTCGGAATCGCCACCGCGCTCGGCTCCACCGGTTTCGCCGGCCGGTGGACCATCCCGACCGGCGTCGGTGACACCGGGACGACCGCCAACGTCGCGATCGCGAACTTCGAGAACCGCGGCACCACCGTCAACGTCGGCGTCACCCTCGACGGCAGCCAGTCGCTGCCCCGACAACGAGTGACGGTGCCGTCGATGGCGGTCGTGCAGGTCGGCCTCAGCCAGCGGGTCCCTCCGGGGAGTGGCTTCTCGGTCACGGTCGACGCCGGCCGCCGGGCGCCGGTGGTCGTCGAGCTCCAAGAGCAGTGGGCACCCCCGGCGACCGTCTCGGGGACCGCGACGACGTTCGGGTCCACGGTCCAGGCGTCGCGGTGGGCGTTCGCGGCTGGTCGGGTCGATGACACCGGCGACGCGCAGCTGGTGGCGTTCAACGTGTCGAAACGGTCCCTGACGGTCGAGCTGCGCGCCTACACCGGCGGCGATCCGAACAGCCCCTCGAGCGCGCTGGCGCAGGCCGTCGGCCCGGGCAAACGCGTCGTCTTCGACCTCGCCCAGAACGGCGTCCGTCCCGACCAGGTCCTCGTGCTCAAGGCCGACGGGGCGATCGTCGCCGGGCGGGCGGTGTTGAGCCCCAGCCCCGGGTTGAGCCTCGGCCTCCCGGAGCTGGGATGACGGCCCGGCTCCTCATCGCGGGGGCGATCCTGGTTGTCGCGCTGGGCATCTCGTGGTGGCTTCGCCGCCGCCGACCGGAAGGGCCTCCCCGCGACGCCTACCCCGTCCCCCGTCAGCTCGACCGTGCCGACTTCGCCCGGCCCGACGCCGGGTGGCTCGTGGCGTACTTCTCGTCGGAGGTGTGCGACTCCTGTCAGGGCCTGGGCCCCAAGGTCGCGGCACTCGAATCGGCGGCCGTCGCGACCTGCGAGCTGGACTACACCGACCGCCGCGACCTCCACGAGCGCTACGACATCTCGGCGATCCCGATGATCCTGCTCGCCGACGCTGCCGGTGTGGTGCATCGCGCCTTCATCGGTGCGACCACCGCGACCGACTTGTGGGCGTCCCTCGCCGAGCTGCGCGACCCGGGCTCGACGCCCGAACCTTCCCTCGGCCAGCTCGACTGAAGCGGGCTACGCGCCCCGGGCCCGGGGCCGGGCCGCAGCCTTCCTCGGCTTGCGGCCCCCATTGCCGGCTGAAGGCTTGACTTCCATCACGGTGCCGTCGGCGCGCTTGACCTTGCGGAACCCGCCGGCCTTGCGGCCCATCGCGTAGTCCACGATGCGCGACACCTCGTCGCCGTCCAGGGTCTCGTGCTCCAGCAACGCCCGGGCGACGCCTTCGAGCCCCCGCCGATGCAAGCGCAGGATCCGACGGGCGCGGCTCTCCTCTTGACGCAAGATGTGCTCCACCTCTTCATCGATGACCCGCGCCGTGTCGTCGGAGTAGTCCCGAGTGTGCACCAGGTCCTCACCGAGGAAAACCGGACCCTGCGCGCCCCACGCCATCGGACCGATCCGCTCGCTCATGCCCCATTCGCGCACCATCTTGCGGGCCAGCTCGGTGATGCGCACCAAGTCGTTCTGGGCGCCCGTCGACACGTGCCCGAACACGATCTCCTCGGCGAGGCGACCTCCGAGCGCCACCGCGATCGAGTCCGTGACGTACTCCCGCTTGTAGATGTGGCGTTCCTCTTCGGGGAGCTGTTGGGTCACCCCGAGCGCCATCCCGGTGGGGAGGATTGTCACCTTGTGGATCGGGTCAGCGTGATCGAGGACGTAGGCAAGGACCGCGTGACCGCCTTCGTGGAAGGCGATGACCTCCTTCTCCTCTTCGTTGAGCGCCATCGAGTCCCGTTTGAGGCCCATCAGCACCCGGTCGCGCGCCGCCTCGATGTCTTCCATGTGGATTTCGGACATGCCGCGCCGCACCGCGAACAACGCGGCCTCGTTCACCAGGTTGGAGAGATCGGCGCCCGCCATCCCGGGGGTGCCGCGCGCCACGATGTCGACGTCGAGATCGGAACTGACGCGCTTGTCGCGCAGGTGCACCTTGAGGATCGCGACGCGCTCCTCTTGGGTGGGGAAGGGGACGACGATCGTGCGGTCGAAGCGCCCTGGGCGAAGCAACGCCGGGTCGAGCACGTCCGGGCGGTTCGTCGCCGCCATCATCACGATGCCTTCGGTCGCCTCGAAGCCGTCCATCTCGGCGAGCATCTGGTTGAGGGTCTGCTCGCGCTCGTCGTGCCCGCCACCGAGCCCGGCGCCCCGCTTGCGGCCGATCGAATCGATCTCGTCGACGAAGATGATCGCCGGAGCTTGCTTGCGAGCGGTCTGGAACAGGTCCCGGACCCTCGCCGCGCCGACACCCACGAACATCTCCATGAAGTCCGAGCCGGTCACCGACACGAACGGCACGCCGGCCTCTCCGGCGACGGCCCGGGCGATCAGGGTCTTGCCCGTCCCGGGCGGACCGACCAGGAGGACTCCCTTCGGGATGCGGGCCCCGATCTGCTTGAACTTCTGCGGGTACTTCAAGAAGTCGACGACTTCGGCGATCTCGGCCTTCACTGCGCCGTACCCGGCGACGTCGCCGAAGGTCGTCTTGGGCTTCTCGGTCGAGTAGACCTTCGCCCGGCTCCGCCCGATGTTCATCACGGCGCCCATCTGGCCTTGCTGCCGGCGGGCCATCCATACGAAGAACCCGATGAGGAGGAGCACCGGTAAGAGCAAGGGCAGCAAGCTCAAGAAAAGGTTCGAGCTGGTCTGGGTGTACTGGAAGTCGACGCCCTTGGTCTGCAGCTCCTTGACCGTGCTCGCCTGCAGATCGTTGGTCGGGCCGCTGCTCGAGAAGCTCTTCGTGCCGCTCACCGAGTCGTTGAACGTCCCGCTGATGTCCCCGTTCGACTTGTTGAACGTGACCTTCTTGACGTTGCCGCGATCGACGGCCTGGAGGAACTGCGTGTAGGTGAGGTTCTTGGCTGAGCTGTTGCCGCCCGAGAACACGTTGGTGAGCGCGAAGACCCCGACGAGGGCGAGGATCAGCAGCCAGGGCAGCATGCGCGCCCACGACGGCGGTGGGTTCGCCGGCGGCGTCCGTTCGCCCGGCCGACGCTCAGGACCGCCCGGCGGACGACGGCCCGGCGGCATGTCGGAGGGGGGGCGACTCATGGGGGCTCCTGGTAAGGCCTTCGGACGGGCGATGCTCGAACCCTCCGATGGCCCATGGTACGGCCCGGTCCGCCAGGACGTGACTCGGACCCGGGTAGTGGGTCAGTTTCGGCCCGTTGGGTTACGTCGGCAGCCCGAAGGGAGTTTCACGCCCCCTCCTACGGAGGGACCGACGGCTCTCGCAAGGTCGAAGGTACACGGGCTGTGACACTCAAACGGGGGTATGGGGTCAGCTTGGATTCAAACTGACCACCACCGGCGGTCGCGTTGACAGCCCAGTTGGACCGGATCAGCCAAGGTCGGCCAGTACCGTGCCGGCATGGAGCCAAACGGCGCCGGGCGGTACGGCGCGGCGCCGCCCCGACGGGTCGGGTGGGGCATCCCCGACGCGGCCGTCGCTTTCGTCCTCTCTCTCGTCGCCGCGTCGATCGCGGTCCTCCCGTTCTTCAGTCACAGCAAGCTCCCCAAGCACCTCGAAGTCGACGCCTCGGTCGCTTCGCTGCTGGCCCAGACCGGCACCGTCATCGGATATCTCGCGTTCGCCGCCCGCAAGGGCCGAGGCAGCCTCACCGCCGACTTCGGGTTGCGCGTCCGGGCCCGTGACGGCCTGTGGTTCGGCAT
The DNA here is from genome assembly GCA_036769425.1 of Actinomycetota bacterium. Classification (GTDB taxonomy): domain Bacteria; phylum Actinomycetota; class Acidimicrobiia; order IMCC26256; family PALSA-555; genus PALSA-555. The sequence continues at coordinate 19,001 of DAIPLE010000005.1, read as the reverse complement.
CGGGTTCGTGCTGTCGATCGCGTCGGGGATCCTGATCGCCCCGATCGTCTCCGCCGGGCACCTCAGCAACTCCTCCCAGGACGTGGTGCGACTCTTCCAGCAGGCCCGCGGCGTCGAGACCGTGTTCTTCGCGTTCGCGGTGCTGGTCATCGCCCCGATCGGTGAGGAGCTCCTGTTCCGGGGGGCGCTCCTGCGCGGTCTGCTGCGCCGCACCAGCCCGGTGCTGGCGATCTGGGGCTCAGGCCTGGCGTTCGCGCTCGTCCACGTCGCCCTCGACCCCGGAGCCGGGTTCGCGGTGCCCGCCCTCTTGGGCCTCGGTCTCCTCTCGAGCTATCGAGCCCTGCGCACCGGTGACCTGTCCCAATCCATCCTGTTGCACGCGGGCTTCAACCTCCTCGCCGTCCTCCAGATCCTCACCTGAGCTCAAGCCCAGCCCCGGACCTGCCGACACAGGACATAGGGAGAGCTGGGAGGCTGCGATGCGCTGTCCGTCGTGCAGCAAAGGGTCGATCATCGAGATCCAGATGCAGATCGGTGGTGAGGACCTCACGTTCCGACGGTGCGGTCGCTGCGAGCTGCAGTCCTGGACCAACCCCGGCGGCCGTGTGCCCCTGAGCCGCGTGCTCGAGCTCGCCCGCACCACCTGAACCATCCGACCTGGGGTCCCATCGTCGCGTCGACGGTGATGCCCCGATCCCCGCCAGCCATGGCAGGCTAAGGCCCATGGCCGCGACGACGGTGCGGGACGCGCCCGCCGCGGCCCCCGACCAGACCGAACCACCCGCTCCCGCCTGGTGGGCGCGCCTCGAGGTCTGGGTCGGGTTGCTCATCGTCGTCGCCTGCTGCGTCTTCATCTTCGTCCAGCTCGACCCCCGGCTGCTGCTCCGCAACACCACCGCCTCCGGCGGTGACACCGGCGCCCACGTCTGGTGGCCCGCCTACCTGCGCGACCACCTGTTGCCGTGGCGTCTCGCCGGCTGGAGTCCTGACTTCTACGCCGGGTTCCCTGCCGGCCAGTTCTACTTCCCGGTGCCGGCGCTGCTCATCGTCGGGCTCAACCTCTTCATCCCGTACAACGTCGCGTTCAAGCTCGTCACCGCCCTCGGCCCGATGCTGCTTCCCGTCGGCGCGTACGTGTTCGCCCGAGGGATCCGGGCCCCGAACCCCGCGCCGGCGGCGCTGGCCGTCGCCGCGACCGGCTTCCTCTTCTTCAACGGCGACCCCGGCACCACCCAGGCCGACAAGGGCATCGCGTTCAACCAGCACATCATGGGCGGCAACCTGGCCAGCAACCTCGCGGGGGAGTTCTCGTTCACCCTGGCGCTGGCGTTCGCGCTGCTCTTCCTCGGGACCCTGGCGTGGGCGTTGCGCACCCGCCGGGCCCCGTGGCTCCCCGCGGTCTTGCTCGCGGCGACGATGATGAGCCACCTCGTCGTGGCGGTCTTCGCCCTCGTGGGCGCCGCCGTCGTGTTCCTCGGGGCGCGGCCTCGCCCGACGGCCCCGCACCCGGCGACCCAGCGCGCCATCCTCGGCGGTGTCCTCGCCGCCGGTGGGATCCTCCTCGCCGTCATCTCGGGCAGCTACCTCGCCGGCGGACTACTCGTCGTCGTCGGCCTCGGGATCGTCGTCTTCCAGATCTGGCCCGCGGCGACGGTCACCCGCGCCGCCGCGATCGGCGGTGTCGGCGCGCTGCTCACCGCGGTGTGGAGCATCCCGCTCGTCGCGACGCTGCAGTACACGACCGACATGCGCTACGGGGCCATCGGGGTCAGCAAGGACAGCGCGCCCTACGGCCGGTACCTGTTCCCCTCGTACCTGTTCGGCGGCCACGGTGCGTTCCCGTGGCAGTGGGGCCTGCGGGGGGCGCTCCCGTGGCAGTGGGGGGGCGCGGCGCTCGTCACGATCGCGATCGTCGGCGGGATCGTCGCGCGACGGCGCTCCACGATCCTGCTCGTGACGCTCACCGCGGCGTCGGGTCTGCTCTTCTACGTCTGGGCCGATATCCAGTTCGCGCCGGCGTGGAACCTGCGGCTGCTGCCGTTCTGGTACCTGTGCATCTTCTTGCTGATGGGCCTCGGCGTCGCCGAGGTTGTCCGCGGCGTGGTCTGGCTTGCCCGGCGCGCCGCCGAGCGGCGACACCTCACGCTGCCTAACTACGGGTCTCGCGCGACGGTGCAGCTCGTCGCGGTCACGACGGCCGGGGTCCTCACCTTGCTCCTCGCGCTCGGCGCCCTTGTGAACATCGACCGGAGCAAGGACTTCCTCCCGTACTGGATCAAATGGAACGAGAGCGGCTACCAGGACCTGGGCGGCCAAGGCCCCGGGCTCAAGAAGGCCTACCCCGAGTACCGCCGGCTCATCGACACCATCGATCGCCTCCACCCCGGTCGAGTGATGTGGGAAGGCGGCGCCGCGCTCAACATCTATGGCACACCGCTCGCCTTGATGCTCCTCCCGTACTGGACCAACGGGCGGTTCCCCTCCATGGAGGGCCTGTACTACGAATCGTCGGCCACGACGCCGTACGTCTTCATGACCGCCGCCACCGTCGACGCCACCGGCAACGCGTCCAACCCGGTGCGTGGCGTCACGTACCGCACCTTCACGGACTTCTCGCTCGGGGTCCGGTACCTCCAGCTCCTCGGTGTGCAGTACTACGTCGCCCACTCGGCGTCCGCCCGCCACGCCGCCGACACCGACTCGCGCCTGCATCTCGTCGCGACGAGCGCCACCGCCCCCGGCGGAATCGCCCCCGACACCTGGAGCATCTACCGGGTGGCGAACGCGCCGGCCGTCGAGCCGGTCGCGTACCAGCCGATCGTCGTCGACTCGCTCTCGCCCGCCGAGCAGGCCCTCTGTCGCCGCCAAGTGCTGGCGGCGGGGGTCGAACCGAACCAGTACCGGCGCCACGACTGGCAGGACTGCATCGGTGTGCCGTGGTTCAACGACCCACAGGCGCTGGACCGTCCCCTCGTCGCCGACGGACCGACCAGCTGGCAACACGCCCAACCGTCCGCGGCGCTCACCGCGACGAAGCGAACCCTCCCGGCGGTCAGCGTCACCGGCATCCACCAGACCGACTCGGGCGTGTCATTCCACGTCTCGCGCACCGGGGTGCCGATCCTGGTGAAGACCTCGTACTTTCCGAACTGGACCGTGCATGGCGCCACCGGCCCCTACCGATCAACCCCGAACTTCATGGTCGTGGTCCCGACGAGCAAGGACGTCCGCCTCACCTACGGGACGACCACCGTCGAATGGGGTGGCCGGATCCTCACCCTCCTCGGCGTCGCCGGAATCGGTGCTCTGGTGTGGTGGGGCCGACGGAACCGACGAGGACGCCCGGTAGGTTGACCGGCGCGTGACCGCTCAACCGTCGTCCCTCGACGCCATCTTCAAGGCCTACGACATCCGGGGCATCTACCCCGACCAGCTCGACGAGGCGACCGCCCGACACGTCGGCAACGCGTTCGTCGGCTTCACCGGCGCCCGCCGCGTCCTCGTCGGACGTGACGCCCGACCGTCGTCCGAGCCGCTCGTCGCCGCGTTCCTCGACGGCGCGACCCTCGCCGGCGCCGACGTGGTCGACCTCGGCTTGGCGTCCACCGACCTCGTTTACTTCGCCTCCGGCTCCCTGGACGCCCCAGCGGCGATGTTCACCGCGAGTCACAACCCCGCCCAGTACAACGGCATCAAGCTCTGCCGAGCCGCCGCGGCCCCGGTCGGTGAAGCCACCGGCCTCACCGAGATCAAGGCGCGAATCGCGGCCGGACGGATCGACACCGCCGAAACGCGCGGCACCGTCGAGCGGCGCGACCTCCTCTCGGAGTTCGTCACCCACGTCCGCTCGTTCATCGACGTCGAAACGTTGCGCGGGCAGCGCATCGTCACCGACACCGCCAACGGCGTGGGCGGCCTCATCGTCCCCGCAGTGTTCGACGGGCTGCCCGTCGAGCTCCGCATGCTCTTCGCCGACCTCGACGGCACCTTCCCGAACCACCCCGCCGACCCCATCCAACCCGAGAACCTCAAAGACCTCCAGCAGGCCGTGGTCGAATCAAGCGCCGACGTCGGCCTCGCCTTCGACGGCGACGCCGACCGGGTCTTCCTCGTCGACGACCGAGGCGAGCCCGTCTCGGGGTCCCTCACCACCGCCATCGTCGCGGCGTCGACGCTGCGCCGTCTCGCACCCGACGCCACCGACGCCGACCGGACGATCGTGCACAACCTGATCTGCTCGAAGGCGGTGCCCGAGATTGTCCGTGAGCTCGGCGGCACCCCGGTGCGCACCCGGGTCGGGCACTCGTTCATCAAGCAGGTGATGGCCGAGACCGGCGCTAGCTTCGGCGGCGAGCACTCCGGGCACTACTACTTCCGTGAGAACTATCGGGCCGACTCGGGCATCATCGCCGCGCTCGTCACCCTCGAGACCCTCGCCCGGGCCGGCGTGGCGCTCTCCGAGCTCCGCCGCCCCTACGAGCGCTACGTCCAATCCGGGGAGATCAACCGTCGGGTCGATGACCCCCCCGCGGTGATCGAGGCGGTCGCCGCCGCGTCCATCGGGGCGACCCAAGACCGCCTCGACGGCCTCACCGTCGACCACGGCGACTGGTGGTTCAACCTGCGGTCCAGCAACACCGAGCCGCTCCTGCGCCTCAACCTCGAGGCCGCCGACGAGGCGTCCTGCCGCCAACACACCGCCGAGATCCTCGCCCTCCTCGGCGGCGAGGCAGACTGAGCGCCGTGACTCTCGACCCGAAACTGCTCGACATCCTGGCCTGCCCCGAAGACAAGGGGCCCCTGCTGTACTTCGCCGACGAATCGTCGCTGTACAACCCACGACTCAAGCGTCGGTACGCCGTCCGGGACGACATCCCGATCATGCTCATCGACGAAGCCGAGACGGTCAGCGACGCCGAACACGACCGGCTGCTCGCCAAGGCCGACGCTGAGGGCATCCAACCGACCTTCGAGGCCTAGCCCCGGTGCCCGCCGATTCTCTCGGGTTCCTTCGCGTCATCGAGGGCCTCCCGGAGCAGCTCGCCACGGCCCACGAGCAGGCCGCGATGACCCTCGACCGGACCGCGCTGCCCCACCCGGACCAGATCGACAACATCGCGGTCCTGGGCATGGGTGGTTCCGGGATCGCCGGCGACGTGCTCCGAGCTGTGGCCACGTCGCTGCCCGTCCCGGTCATCGTGCTCAAGCAGATCCGCCCCCCCGCGTTCATCGGACCTCGCACCCTGGCGTTCGCGGTCTCGTACTCCGGCGACACCGAGGAGACCAACGCCATGGCCGAAGGCGCCCTCGATGCCGGCGCCCGAGTGATCGCGGTCACCGCCGGGGGCGAGCTCGCCGCACTCGCCGCGGCGCGCGGCGCGATCCAGGTCCGGTGCGCTGACGGCTACGTCATGCCCCGCGCCGCGGTCGGGGCGCTCGTCGCACCCCTCTTCGTCACCCTGTTCCACATCGGCCTGTACCCCGAAGCCCACGCGCTGCTCGTCCAAGCCCAGGCGCAGCTGAAGCACCGGGGCGACCAGTGCCGCCCCGACGCCGGCCCCGGCAACCCCGCACGCGAGCTGGCGCGACGCATCGCCCGCAGCATCCCGCTCATCTACGGCGGTGGGACCCTCGGCGGTGTCGCCGCCTACCGATGGAAGTGCGACATCAACGAGAACGCGAAGGCCCCCGCGTTCACGGCCGCGTACCCCGAACTCGACCACAACGAGATCTGCGGGTGGGGCCAGCACGGGGACATCACCCGCCAGATCATGACGCTGGTGTCACTGCGACACGGCTTCGAGCACGAGCGCCTCTCGGCCCGCATCGACCGCACCACCGAGCTCATCGAGGAGGCCCTCCTCCAGGTCCTCGAGGTGCAGGCCGAAGGCGAAGGTCGCCTCGCCCAGCTGCTCGACCTCATGTACCTCGGCGACTGGGTTTCCTATTACCTCGCGCTCGACAACGACGTGGACCCCGGTCCGATCGACGCCATCGCCCAGCTCAAGGCCGCAGTCGCCGCCGTCGACTAGACTGATCCTCAGTCGGGCTCACCTGCTGTCACCCGGTGATCCGGGCCGACTCCCCAGCATTGAGGCGCGTGTCGTCGCGCCCGAGCATCTCAGGAGGAGTCACATGACCACGACCGCCCCGGCCCCCCGATCGACCGACCGACCCGACTTCAAAGTCGCGGACCTGTCCCTCGCCGACTTCGGCCGCAAAGAGATCGAGCTCGCCGAGCACGAGATGCCCGGGCTCATGGCCATGCGGGAACGCCACCGCGCGAAGCAGCCCCTCGCCGATGCTCGCATCACCGGCTCACTGCACATGACTATCCAGACCGCGGTGCTCATCGAGACCCTCATCGCCCTCGGCGCTGAGGTCCGCTGGGCGTCGTGCAACATCTTCTCGACCCAGGATCACGCCGCGGCCGCGATCGCGGCGCGTGGCATCCCGGTGTTCGCATGGAAGGGCGAGACCCTCGAGGAGTACTGGTGGTGCACCGAGCAGGCGCTCCGTTGGCCCGCCGACGCGGACGGCCACGACGGCCCGACCCTGATCCTCGACGACGGCGGTGACGCCACCCTCGCGGTGCACAAGGGCGTCGAGTTCGAGCGGGCCGGATCCGTTCCCGACCCGACCGACACCGACTCCGAGGAGTGGCGGGTGGTGCTCGGCATGCTGCGCCGGGTCCTCACCCAAGACGACCGGGTGTGGCACCGGATGGCCGAAGGTCTGCGCGGCGTCACCGAAGAGACCACCACGGGGGTGCATCGCCTGTATCAGATGCACGACGCAGGGACGCTGCTGTTCCCGGCCATCAACGTCAACGACTCCGTCACGAAGTCGAAGTTCGACAACCTCTACGGATGCCGTCACTCGCTCGTGGACGGCATCTGTCGGGCCACGGACGTGATGCTCGCCGGCAAGGTCGCCGTCGTGTGTGGCTACGGCGACGTCGGCAAGGGCTGCGCCCAGTCGCTCAAGGGCCAAGGAGCGCGGGTCGTCGTCACCGAGATCGACCCCATCTGCGCGCTGCAGGCCGCGATGGAGGGCTACCAGGTGCTCACGCTCGAAGACGTGGTCGACACCGCCGACTTGTTCGTCACCGCGACCGGGAACCGCAACATCATCACCCTCGACCACATGCTTCGGATGAAGCACAACGCGATCGTGGGGAACATCGGTCACTTCGACAACGAGATCGACATGGCGGCGCTGGCGGCCCTCCCCGGTGTCGAGCGGATCAACATCAAGCCGCAGGTCGACGAGTGGCGCTTCCCCGACCGGCACTCGATCATCGTCCTCGCCGAGGGTCGTCTCCTGAACCTCGGGTGCGCGACCGGGCACCCCAGCTTCGTGATGTCGAACAGCTTCACGAACCAGGTGCTGGCCCAGATCGAGCTGTACACGCATCCGGATTTCTACGAGCGCAGCGTGTACACGCTGCCCAAGCACCTCGACGAGGAAGTGGCCCGCCTCCACCTCGACAAGCTCGGAGTGCGGCTCACCACGCTCAGCGAGGAGCAGGCCAGCTACCTCGGTGTGCCGGTCTCGGGCCCGTACAAGCCCGACCACTACCGGTACTGATCGTCCGCCCACCGGGCTCGACCCTCGGGGTTCCCCCCGGGGCCGGGCCCGGGCCGGCCGGCTGGCCGGCTGGCCATTGATCGGCGCCGCTCGGCGCCGTACCCTCCGCGGTGCCCGACCCACCGGCATTGGGGAGGCGCCGATGAACGTGATCGTGCGCGGCAAGAACGTGTCCGTCCCGTCGACGCTGCGCAACGCAGCCCAGCGCAAATTGGGGAGACTCGAGCGCGTCGCCCGGGACGCCTCCCGAGCGGAGGTCGACTTCTCCGAGGAGCGCAACCCCCGGATCCGTCAGCGCCACCGGTGCGCCGTCGTCGTGCACCGGCCCCACGAGCTCCTGGCCGCGCACGCCGCGGCCCCCGACCCCGAGGCCGCGCTCGACCTCGTGGTCGACAAGCTTCGCCATCAGGCCGCCCACCACAAGGACCGCTGAGCGGGGGCGTCACCCCCTTTGCCGGGCGGTCTCCCACCGTGACGCCAACGTGAGGACGGCGTCGTCGACGTCGCCGTGGTAGCGGCGCGACACCGCACCGAGGATCCGACACGACGCGCGGCGCGGTTGGGCCGGGCACGACCGGAGGCTCGCCAGCGGATCATGGTGGCGCAAGACCCCGAACACGGTGAAGCTCACGGTGTCGACACGGTGGAACGCCGCCGATGCGAACAGGGCCTGCTGGTACGTGAACGTGCGCTCCACGACGCCACGAGGGAACGCGTCGTCGGCGAACTGGTACTGGAACGGCCCCGCCGGGCTCGGTCGCAGCGCGACGTAGTCGATCCGGTCATAGACGTTGTGGAGGAGTGCCAGCGCGAAGGCCTGCGGGTCGGTCTCCTCCGAGAGCCGTTTCAGGAACGCGCTGCGGTCGTTGAACCGGGCCGGCGGGTTCATGTAGTGGGCGTTCCACCAGTTGAAGACATAGAGGGGCAGGTAGACCGGCAGCTCGGTGACGTCGGTCAGGACCACGCTGTTGGTGGTGTGACCGCCGGTCGCCCGCTGGAAGTCCTGCAGGGCTTGGGTCGGCTCGTGGGACTGGCGTTGCTGCTCGACGTACGGGATGGCCTTGATCGCGGTCTGCACCAGGCTGAACGAGACGACCACCGCCGCGACGGAGAAGACCACGGTGACACCACCCCGTCCGAGCCGAGCGCGCAGCGGTTCGCTCACCCGCGAGATGCGCCACAGATGCGCGGCGCCCAGACCGGCGCTCGCTGCGAGGACGGCGTCGACCATGTCGTTGGCCTGGAACGACAGCAGCGGGAAGTTCACGAGGATCCCCGCGTAGTCGGCCACGTAGTAGACGAACGACGCCGCGAGCAGCCCGAGTAGCGCCATGGACACCGGCGAGCGGCGAGCGGTGACCAGGAGATAGGCCAGCCCGAACAGCATCGCCAGCCCGATCACGTCGAAGGTTAGGAACCGGAACCGCAGATCGACGTAGTCCGGCGTGTACCACCGGTTGAACGCCACCTGCGCGCCGTTGCGGAGCACCGCGATGACGATCGGCACCCAGTACGGGGTACTCAGCAGCGCGGCGCCGCCGAGTACCAGCCCCGCCTGCTTCGGGTTCGCGGGTGGAAGCGCGACGCCGCGCCGCGCCGCGGGCCGCCGGAGGGCCAACGCCAGGACGAGCATGATCGCCCCGAGGAAGAACGGGAAGTAGTAGACGCAGAACAGCGCGGCGCCGAGCACCGCGGCGACGACGAGCGCGGCCCGCGACCGGGCCGGCTCGCGACCGACACCGAGAACCCCCCAAACCCACCAGGGGATGAACAGCGCCACCCCCAGCCACGCGTGCGGCCGGTACCACGGCTGAAAGAGCAGGACCCCGCCGATGACCGCGCCGATCCCGGCGGTGCGACCGACCACGCGACGCCACAGCGGCCAGCTCAGCACCGGGACGAGGAACGCCGTCGCCAGCAGATCGACCTTGAGCATCTTCCAAGGCGCGATCGACAGCAACGCCGCGATCCGGCCCACCACCCAGAAGGACAGCGGGGGGTAATAGACGGGCAGGCCCTTGTACGCGAAGTCCACCCAGCCCCAGTTGTTCGCGTACTTCGTGATCAACGCCGTCCGAGTGCTCTGATCGAGGGCTGCGCCGAGCGGCGCGAAGTCGTTCGCGCTCAGAACCAGCGCGGCGCCGAGCATCAGCGCCGAGCCGCCGATCACCGCGACGAGGATCCCCTTCGTCGCGCGCGGGAGCGAGGACGCGAGCACCACGAGCACCGCGGTGGTGCAGATCACCAGCCAGAGCCGGGCGGCAACGTCGACCGTCGGGTCGCCGCTCTGCGCGTGCGGCGTCGTCGCGATGAGGATCGCACCGAGCGCCGCGACGAGGGCCACGACCGCGCCGGCGAACAGCCGATGGTCCGCCGGCCGCATCGGCACTCGACCGACCTGCGGTTTCATCGTGTGAGCATACGGAGTCGGGGTCGACGGACTCCGGCGCGTGTTGCGAGTGGGATCCGGCGGACCCGCCGGTACACTCGGCAGCGCTATGGGACTGTTCGACAAGCTTCTGCACGCGGGTGAAGGCCGCAAGGTCAAGGTGCTCGAGTCGGTCGTACCCGAAGTCGGGGCCTTCGAGCCCGAGATGGAGCGCCGCAGTGACGAGGAGTTGCGGGTCCTGAGCGGCGAGCTCCGGGGCCGCGTCGACCGGGTCGGTGACCAGGCCACCGAGCGAGAGGCCCGCCTCGATGCGCTCGACGATCTCCTACCCGAGGCGTTCGCGCTGGTTCGCGAGACCGCCAGACGCACCCTCGGGCAGCGTCATTTCGACGTCCAGCTGATGGGGGGCGCGGCGCTGCACTTCGGGTGGGTCGCCGAGATGAAGACCGGCGAAGGCAAGACCCTCGTCGCCACCTTGCCCGTCTACCTGAACGCGTTGGCCGGCTACGGGGTGCATGTCGTCACGGTGAACGACTACCTCGCCCGCCGCGACGCGGACTGGATGGGTCAGATCTACCGGGCGCTCGGCCTCGACGTGGGTGTCGTCATCCCCGAGGTCTTCGACTACGAGGCGAAACGGGCGGCGTACCGGGCTGACGTGACCTACGGAACCAACAACGAGTTCGGGTTCGACTATCTGCGCGACAACATGACGGCCTCGGGTGAGGACCAGGTGCAGCGCGGGCACACGTTCGGCATCGTCGACGAGGTCGACTCGATCCTGATCGACGAGGCTCGTACGCCGCTGATCATCTCGGGCCCGGCCGACGACGCGCAGCAGCTCTACTACCAGTTCGCGCGGATCGTGAAGCCCCTGCAACGTGACCGGGACTACGAGGTCGACGAGGCGAAGAAGACGGTCGTGCCCACCGAGGAGGGCATCACTCGAGTCGAGCAGGCGCTCGGGGTCTCGAACCTCTACGAGCACGTGAACCAGAACTTCGTTCATCAGCTCCAGGCGGCGCTGCGGGCCAAGGAGCTCTTCAAGCGTGACGTCGACTACGTCATCCAGGGCGGCGAGATCAAGATCGTCGACGAGTTCACCGGCCGGATCCTCGAGGGCCGACGCTGGAGCGAGGGTCTGCACCAGGCGGTCGAAGCGAAAGAAGCCGTGCGAATCAAAGAGGAGAACCAGACCCTCGCCACGGTCACGCTCCAGAACTACTTCCGCATGTACGACAAGCTGGCCGGGATGACCGGCACCGCCTCCACCGAGGCGGGCGAGTTCGCCCACACCTACGGGCTCGAGGTCGTCTCCATCCCGACGAACCAGCCGATGGTCCGCGCCGACCAGCCCGACCTCATCTACAAGTCCGAGGCCGCGAAGTTCGAAGCCGTCGCCGACGACATCCAGGATCGCCGTGAGGCCGGCCAGCCGGTGCTGGTCGGCACCATCTCGGTCGAAAAATCCGAGCTGCTGTCCAGCATCCTGGACCGTCGCGGCATCACGCACGCGGTGCTCAACGCCAAGCAGCACGAGAGGGAAGCCCACATCGTCACCCAGGCGGGCCAGCTCGCTGGAGTCACCGTCGCGACCAACATGGCCGGCCGCGGCGTCGACATCCTCCTCGGTGGCAACCCTGATGGACTGGCCCGACGCGACCTGCTCGCCGAGGGCACCAGCCCCGAAGACAGCCCCGAACGGTTCGCCGAGCTGCTCGCCCGCCACACCGCGCAATGCGCCGCGGAAGGAGACCGCGTCCGCGACCTCGGTGGCCTCTACGTCCTCGGCACCGAACGACACGAGAGCCGCCGGATCGACAACCAGCTCCGGGGCCGCTCGGGACGCCAAGGCGACCCCGGTGAGAGTCGCTTCTACCTCTCGTTGGAAGACGACCTCATGCGGCTCTTCGCGACCGGCGCCATGAGCTGGGTCATGGACCGGGCCTTCCCCGACGACATGCCCCTCGAGGCTCGCATGGTCACCAAGGCCATCGAACGAGCCCAACACACCGTGGAGGACCGCAACTTCGAGATCCGCAAGGACGTCCTCAAATACGACGAGGTGATGAACGAGCAGCGCAAGATCATCTATCGGCGCCGCCAGCAGATCCTCGACGGCGAGGACCTCCGCGACCCGACGATCGAAGCGATCCAGGACACCATCGAACGGCTCGTCACCGCGTTCTGCCCCGGCGAGTTCCCCGAAGACTGGGACCTCGGCGAGTTTCACCGCAACCTGCAGGTCACCTTGCCGAGCGAGGTGACCCGCCCCGAGCTCGACGACTGCATCCAAGTCGATCAGCTCCGAGACGTCGTGATCGGCGAGGCGCTGGCCACGTACGAGACCAAGGAAGAGTCGATCGGCAAGGAGACACTGCGCGAGATCGAACGTCGCGTCATGCTCTCGGTGATCGACCAGCGGTGGCGTGAGCATCTCTACGAGATGGACTACCTGCGCGAAGGAATCAACCTGCGCGCCATGGGCCAACAGGACCCCCTCGCCGAGTGGCAGCGTGAGGGCTACGACATGTTCGCAGCGATGATGGCCGAGCTCGAAGACGACTTCGTCCGATACGTCACCCACCTCCAGGTCGTCACCGAGGACGCACCGGATCCGCTGACCAGCAGCCTGCAGTACAGCGCCGCCGAGGACCCGGTCCAGGGCTCCGAGGCGCTCCGCGTCGCGCTCGCAACGCCGGTCTCCTCCGAGCCGCAGCCGATCGCCGACGCGCTTCCCCCTGACCCCGAGGCACTCGACCCGTACGACCCCGAGCTGCAGCAAGAGCCGGTGCGGGTCGAGAAGACGCCCGGTCGGAACGAGCCTTGCTTCTGCGGCAGCGGTAAGAAGTACAAGCTCTGCCACGGCCGCTGAACGCCCGCCGACACTGCTCGCTGCTTCGCCATGCGCGACTTCACCGATGCCCTCGCCGACGCACGCCGCCGCGTCGAGGACGCCCGCGCGTACTTGCGGGTCGACGCCGCCCGGGACCGCCTCGCGGAGCTCGAGCAGGCCCTGGCGTCCGAACCCGACCTCTGGGATGACCCCGACCGGGCTCGAGACCTGACGAAGCAACACGCCCGAGCCCGCGAAGACGTCGAGCTCATCGACGGCCTCGACCGCTGGATCTCGGACCTCGAGACGCTCCACCAGCTCGCCCGCGAGGAGGGTGACGAATCGCTGGAGCCCGAGATCGAGGCCGGCCTCCGGACCCTCGTCGACGAACTCGACCGCCTCGAGCTGCGCGCCTTGTTCACCGGCGACCACGACGAGCGCGACGCCATCTGCGAGATCCATTCCGGAGCCGGCGGCACCGACGCCCAAGACTGGGCCCACATGCTCTTCCGCATGTTCACCCGCTGGGCGGAGCGCCGCGGCTTCGAAGTCGAGGTCGACGAGGTCCTGGCGGGCACCGAGGCCGGCTTGACCTCCGCCACCTTCACCGTCAAGGGACGCTACGCGTACGGCATGCTGGAAGGGGAACGAGGCGTGCATCGCCTCATCCGGATCTCGCCGTTCGACGCCAACGCTCGCCGCCAGACCGCGTTCGCCTCCCTCGACTGCGTTCCAGCCCTCGAAGCGACCGAGGAGCCCGACATCGACCCTGGCGACCTCCGGATCGACACGTTCCGGTCCTCAGGCGCCGGGGGCCAGCACGTCAACGTCACGGACTCCGCGGTGCGCATCACCCACCTACCGAGCGGGATCGTCGTGTCCTGTCAGAACGAGCGGTCACAGACCCAGAACAAGGCCCGTGCGATGCAGATCCTCGCGGCCCGGCTCGCGGAACGACAACGCCAAGACCGCGAGAAGGAGCTGGAGCGTCTCTCGGGCGACAAACGCGACGTCGCGTTCGGCAGCCAGATCCGCACGTACACGCTGGCGCCGTACCGGCTGGTCAAGGACGAGCGCACCCGCCACGAGACCGGCAACGTCGACGCCGTGCTCGACGGCGACCTTGACGGCTTCGTCGAGTCGTACCTCCAGTGGCGCCGCACCCACCGCGCGTAGTCGGGGACAAACCCCGCGAAACGCCAGTTCGGAGGGTGCCACGGTCTCGGGCGGCGTGGCTGATACCCTCACGCGCGTCCCTGTCACCCCCACTATCTGGGACCCTTGCTCGCGCATGATCCGTTTCGACAACGTCTCGAAGATCTACAAGGGCAACGTCACCGCGCTCGATGACGTGTCGGTCGACGTCGGCAAAGGCGAGTTCCTCTTCCTCGTTGGTCCCTCAGGATCCGGGAAGTCGACGTTCCTGCGGCTCTTGCTGCGTGAGGAGTACCCGACCGACGGCCGCATCGTCGTCGCCGGACGCGACATCTCCCGTCTGTCCCATTGGAAGATCCCGCAGTTGCGCCGCAACATCGGCTGTATCTTCCAGGACTTCAAGCTTCTCCCGGCCCGGACCGTGTACGAGAACGTCGCGTTCGCGATGGAGGTCATCGGGCGGCCGAGGAGTGTGATCCGAACCCAGGTTCCGCAGGTCCTCGACCTGGTCGGCCTGGCGAAGAAGGCCGGACGGTTCCCGAACGAGCTCTCGGGCGGCGAGCAGCAGCGGGTCTCCATCGCCCGAGCCTTCGTCAACCGGCCCCTGATCGTCCTCGCCGACGAGCCGACCGGGAACCTCGACCCGGCCACGACCGTCGGCATCATGCGGATCCTCGACCGCATCAACCGCACCGGCACCACGGTCGTCATGGCCACCCACGACCAGAGAATCGTTGACGCCATGCGCCGCCGTGTCCTCGAGCTCGACCACGGCTCGATGGTCCGCGACGACGCGCGCGGCGTTTACGTCGGAACCTGACCCGTGCTCACCAGACTCGCGTACTTCGGGCGCGAGACGATCATCTCGCTTCGCCGCAACCTCCTCATGACGATTGCCGGTGTGCTCACCGTCGCGGTGTCGCTCGCCCTCTTCGGCGGGATCATGTTGCTCTCGAAATGGGTGGATCACGGCACGGCGCGGATCAAAGGCGGCGTTCGCCTCGAAATCTTCATGACCGTCGACGCCACGAAGCAGCAGATCAACGACGTCAGCGTGGCGTTGAAGAGCGACGCGGACGTCAAATCGTTCACCTACATCGACAAGAAGGCGGCGCTGGCGGAGTTCAAGCGGATCTTCCGCAAGGATCCGGACCTGGTGCGCAACATCACCGCCGACGCGCTGCCGCCCTCGTTCCGGATCGTGCCGATCCGTGCCGAACGGACGAACTTCATCAAAAGCCGGTTCACCAGCCAACCAGGGGTGGATCAGGTCGCGACTCCTGATCAAGCCCTTCGGGGCCTGCTCGACGCGACGAACACCGCCAAACTGATCTTCATCGGGCTGTCCGTGGTGCTGCTGATGTCGTCGCTGTTCCTCATCGTCAACACGATCCGGCTCGCCACCTTCGCCCGCCGCCGAGAGATCGAGGTCATGAAGCTCGTCGGCGCCTCGAACTGGTTCGTGCGCGTCCCGTTCATGGCCGAGGGCATCGTGCAGGGCCTGATCGGGGCCGGGCTTGCCGTCGCGGTCGTCGCCGCGCTCAAGTTCGGCTTCGACCACTGGTTCACGAGCACAACCGGCTTCTTCCGCGAGTTCTACGTCACCAGCTCGGACGCCACCGTCATCGGCCTCATCGTGTTCGGGCTCGGTGTCACGATCGGGCTCATCGGCTCGGCCATCGGCCTGCGTCGCTTCCTTCGGGTCTGACGCCCGGGTCCGCGGCTCGGCGCTGAGGCCCGGGTCGACGCCGGGGCCTGGTGCCGACCGGGCCGGACTGGGTGCGGGTCACGACCGGCGGCGTCGAGGGTCGACACCGCCGGCGCTTCATCTCGGAGCTCCGATCGTCGATGAAGAGCGATCAGGATCCAGCCTCGCCGCCGCTGCCCTCCGGGGCCCGGGACTGCTCCGGTTGTCTCTATGGCCCTTGTTCGGGATGGCTCCATGCGGACCCGGCTCGTCTCCCTGCTCGCCCTGATCGGGCTCGTCGCGCTCGCCCCGGCCCTCGCCGGGGCGCAGACCAACGGCGCCGACCAGCAACGCCAGGCGTTGCAGAACCAGATCGGCGAGGCCTCCACCGAGGAGACCCAGGCCCTGACGAGCCTCCAGGCCATCCGCGACCACCAAGCCCAGCTCGACGCCCGGGTCTCGGACCTCAACGCCCAGCTCCTGCCCGTCGAGGCGAGACTGGCGCCGCTCCAAGCCGACGATGACCGCATCACCGCCGAGTACCAGGCGGTCGACGCCCAAGAGCGAGCCAGCCAGGCTCAGCTCGACGTCGCCCAGCACGCCCTCGACGCCGCCGCGGCATCGCTGCTCATCGCGGCCAAGGATGGCGATGGGTACGCCTCCATCCAGGCGGCCCGGCCCGCCGACCTCACCAGCGGTGAGCAGTATCTGCAGCGGGTCTCCCGGGTGCGAGGTTCCCTCGTCGAGCGGGTCCGCCAGCTGCGCGACGACATCGACCGCCAGCGGCGAACGGTCGCGGATCAGAAGGGGAAGGCCGACGCCGTGGCCCGAGACGCGCAGGCCGCCCGAGACCAGATCGTCCAGCTCCAGGCCCAGCTCGGTCCGGCGCAGGTCGCGGCCGCGGCGCAGCAGGCCACCGAGCGGGCTGCAGTGCTGTCCATCCAGTCGCGCAAGGGCGAGTTCGAAGTGCAGCTCAACGCGCTCCAAGCGGCATCCGACTCGATCGCCGAGCTGCTCCGCCAGCGCGGCTCCGGGCCGGGGGCGCCGGCGCATTGCGACGCCCGACCGGTCCCGGGTGCGATCATCAGCGGCTTCGGGCCCCGGGTCGATCCGGTCAGCGGCGCGCAAGGGTTCCATCCCGGTGACGACCTGCAGGCCACCTACGGCACGCCCATCCACGCCTGCCGGGCGGGGATCGTCGTCATCGCCGGACCGCAAGGCGGGTACGGCAACGCGGTCGTCATCGACCACGGCGGTGAAATGGCGACGCTCTACGGCCACCAGTCCCGCCTCGCGGTGAGCGAGAACCAGCACGTGAACGCGGGCGACGTGATCGGCTACGTCGGTGCCACCGGCTACGCGACCGGCCCCCACCTCCATTTCGAGGTGCGGCTCAGCGGCAACCCCGTCGACCCGACGAGCTACATCTCCTAGACCGGCGAGCTCGGCCGGCCCGGTCCGCTATTTGTCGGGCTGGGGCGTGACGCGCAGGTAGGGCTTGAGGGTCTTCCAGCCCTTGGGGAACTTCTTCTTCGCGTCCTCGTCGGAGACCGCCGGCACGATGATCACGTCTTCGCCCGGCTTCCAGTCGACCGGGGTCGCGACGCTGTGCTTCGCGGTCAACTGCAGCGAGTCGATGACGCGCAGGATCTCGTCGAAGTTCCGGCCCGTGCTCGCCGGGTAGGTGATGATCAGCTTCACCTTCTTGTCCGGCCCGATGATGAACACCGAACGGACCGTGAGGGTGTCGTTGGCGTTCGGGTGGATCATGTCGTAGAGGTCCGAGACCTTGCGGTCCGAGTCGGCGATGAGCGGGAAGTTCAGCTTGTGGCCCTGGGTCTCGGCGATGTCGCCCGCCCAGCCCTGGTGCGAGTCGAGCGGGTCGACCGACAGGCCGATGACCTTGACGTTGCGCTTGTCGAACTCCGGCTTCAGCGCCGCGACGCGTCCCAGCTCGGTGGTGCAGACCGGCGTGAAGTCCTTGGGGTGCGAGAACAGCACTCCCCAGCCGTCGCCGAGGTAGTCGTAGAGGTTGATCGTGCCCTCGGTGCTCTCCGCGGTGAAATTCGGTGCCGCATCGCCCAAGCGAACTGCCATCGTGGTGAATCTCCTTCGCGTCCTACGCTGACCTTCCCGCAGCATAGGCAGCCGAGCCCGGAAAAGTCGAGTGGAGAGGTCGGGATTTCGAGTGCGGCGGCAGCTGGGGCGCCTGGCCGTCGACCTGACCCCGCTGCGCCACCGGGACTTCCGGCTCCTCTGGCTCGGGGACCTGGTCTCAGAGGCCGGTTCCCAGATCGCCCTGGTCGCGGTGTTCGTCCAGGTGTTCGCCCTCACCCACTCGGCGGCGGCGGTCGGCCTCGTCGGGTTGGTCCAACTCGTCCCGCTGGCGATCGCCGCGCTGCTCGGGGGGCCCCTCATCGACGCGGTCGACCGCCGCCGGCTGCTCCTCGCGGCCCAGTGCGGCCAAGCGTCGGCGTCGGGCCTGCTCTTCGCCGGTGCCCTCGCCGGGCATCCGCCGCTGGCGCTGGTCTACGTCGGGGCTGGCCTCGTCGCCGGCTTCGGAGGACTCGCGCTCTCGACCCGGCTGTCGATGACTCCCAACCTCGTCCCCGCGGAGCAGCTGCCCTCGGCGCTGTCGCTCCACCAGGTCATGTGGAACACGTGCCTCATCGCCGGCCCCGCGCTCGGCGGGGTGATCATCGACCGGCTCGGCCTCTCGTGGGCGTACGGGATCGACGTCGCGAGCTTCGCGGCGGTCATCGGCGCGTGCGCGCTGATGCGCCCCCAGGTGCCCCACCGCGACGGCGAGCCCGACACCCGACCGCTCCTCACCCGGGGCTGGCACGAGCTCACCGCAGGGCTCGGGTTCCTGCGGGGCCGCAGCGTCCTGCAGGCCACCTTCTACGTCGACCTGGTGGCCATGATCTTCGGGATGCCCCGAGCGCTGTTCCCGGTGCTCGCCGTCACCCAGTTCGGCGGGGGCTCTGAGACCGTCGGGCTGCTGTTCTCCGCCGTCGGGGCCGGCGCCCTCCTCGCCGCGCTCACCGCGGGATGGGTCCGTCAGGTGCACCGCCAGGGCCGGGCGGTGCTCTGGGCCGTGGCGATCTGGGGTCTCGGGATCATCGGCTTCGGACTCGCCGGCGATCGCCTCGGCCTCGCGCTCGGCTGCCTCGCCGTCGCCGGGGGCGCCGACGTTGTCTCAGCGGTGTTCCGGGGCACGATCCTCCAACAGAACGTCCCCGACGAGATCCGGGGTCGCATCTCGGCCGTGCATACCCTCGTCGTGGTCGGCGGCCCCCGGCTCGGCGACGTCGAAGCCGGACTGGTGGCGTCGGCGTTCACCC
>DAIPLE010000075.1:0-9471 GCA_036769425.1 Actinomycetota bacterium | reverse complement strand
GAGTTCTGGCGCTCGAACCTCAAGTCCTTCGCCGGCCTGACCACGGTCGGCGCCTTGCTGGTCGCGATCGTCCTGCGAGGCCCCGCGGTCATCGGGATCGCGGCCCTGTTCCTGATCTTCGTCCCGCTCGAGAAGCTGTTCGCGCTTCGACCCCAGAAGGTGTTCCGGCGCGGCTTCCTGACCGACCTGACCCACCTCCTCGTCAACAACCTGCTGATCACCGTCGGACTCCTCGCGGTGGTCGTGGTCGCGCTGATCCCCTTCTTCTGGCTGCGGTCGTTGAACGTTGCCGGCCTGCTGCCACCGGTCGCGGCGGTGCTGCTGGCCGTGGTGGTGGTGATGCTCGGCAGCTATTGGGGTCACCGACTCACCCACGAGCTGCCGCTCCTCTGGCGGTTCCACTCTGTGCACCACAGCATCGAGGACATGGACTGGCTGGCCTCGGGTCGCCTTCACCCCATCGACCAGGTGTTCACGCACGCCGTCGTCGTGGTGCCGCTCTACCTGCTCGGCTTCTCGGGCGGGGTGTTCGGCGGGGTGGTCGTCTTCTTCACGTTCTTGGCGTTGTTCCAGCACGCCAACACCCGACTGCGGTTCCCGGGCATCCGCTGGGTCATCAACACCCCGGAATGGCACCACTGGCATCACGCGATCGATGCCGAGGCGATCAACCACAACTACGGGATCCCGGTCGTCGACAAGCTCTTCGGCACCGCGTACCTGCCCCGCGGAAAACGGCCATCAGGGTTCGGGACACCCGATCCGGTGCCGCCGGTCGGCTACCTGTCGCAGCTGGCCTACCCGTTCACCAAGCAGGCCCGACAGGCGTCACCGCGCTGACGGATCGGTGAACGCCTCGAGAGCCGAGAGGGCGGCGCCGTGGACGACCAGCTGGGCCCGGCGCCACAAGACCTCTTCGAGGCTGAGGGTGCCCACGACGTCGACGGCCCAGAAGAGGACTCCCTGGAGCATCACCCAGTTCGTGATCGCGCCCAGCTCCTGAGGCTGGAACGTGGCCGGCAGCTCGCCGCGCTCGATCCCGGCCGTGAAGATCCGGGCGTAGACGTCGCGGAGCTCGGGGGCGTCGTCGTCGGGTCGCGCCCGTCGGGCACCGCGCAGGACCTCCACCGCGGCCCGTCCGAGCAGCTCGCGCGACGCGTACCGCTGCCCTTCGGCGAGCCGCGCTACGACGGCGCCGCCGGCGACGACCTCGAGCAGGAGATGCTCCTTGGTCGGGAAGTAGTAGAAGAACGTCCCCTTCGAGACGCCGGCCTGCTCGCAGATCTCGCTCACGGCCACCGCGTCGTAGCCCCGCTCGGTCCACAGCCGCACCGCCGCGTCGCGGAGCGTCTGGCGGGTGCGGTGCGCGCGGGCTTGGCGGAGCTTGGCCACCCGGGGGACATCGTCCTCGGTCACCTGTCACCTCCGCGCCGTCGACCTCGCGCCCGGCCCAAATGTTGACCGTGGTCGATGCTACCGATGGGCTCGGCGGTGCTCCGCCGGGCTGCCACCATCAGGGCCCATGGAGGAGGGAGCCGACACCGACTTCTGTTACCTGACCACCCAAGGCCGCATCACGGGTCGTCCCCACGAGATCGAGATCTGGTTCGCCCGCGACGGGGACACGCTGTACCTGCTCGCCGGGGGCGGTGAGCGTTCCGATTGGGTCCGCAATCTGCGAGCGCAGCCCGCGGTGACGATCCGGATCGGTGACGTGACGAGCGCGGCCTGGGCGCGGGTCGTGGAGGACGGGACGACCGAGGACGGGCACGCCCGGCGGCTGGTGTTCGAGAAGTACCAGGCGCGCTCCAGCGGTGACCTGCGCCGTTGGCGCGACACCGCGTTGGCGGTGGCGATCGACGTTCAGTCGTAGACCGCCTCGATCCCGCTCCGGCCGCCTTCCACCACCACCAGGCAGGCGACATCGGCCCGCTCGGTCCTGGCCACGACCTGCCACAGCGCCCGTCGTCGACGACAGACCCGATCCCACCAGCGCACATCCTGAGGCCAGGGCCCGGCCCAGGCGATCACCGGCGCGTCGCCGACGGGTTCAGCCACCAGACGGGTCGGTGCTGCCGACGCTTCGCCGCGTCCCGACACCGTGACCGGTGCCCCCTGGGCGTCGAGCAGCAAGGCGACCAGGCGCGGCTCATAGACCCGGGCCGGGGCGGGACCGGGAACCGCCCCCGGCCAGCCTGGCTGCTCCGGGCCCGGGTCCTGGTCGCGGGCGTCACCCCACGACACCCACCGCACCCGTTCGCTGGGGAGACGACCCCCGCACGGCGACGCGGTGACGACCGCGTCGGGTCCGAGCATGCCCTGCAGGCGAGCCAGCACCTGATCAGCACGGTCGCCCGCGGCGGCGTCACCACCCCAGAAGCCGAGCTGGCGACCGACCGCCGGGACGACCCGGTCGGGGGCGATCCGCACCAGGATGAGACCGCCGGTCGCGTCGTCGTCGGTGCCGTCGCGCCGGCCGGTCAGCCAGCCGTCGAGCTGCCACCGCAGCCGCGTGACCAGCGCCGCGGGGGTGAGCATGCCTTCGTGGCGCCAGCAGCGCGACAAGCGTTCGCCGTCCTCGGTCTCGGCTTCCACCACCACCTGGTCGCAGGCCAGCCCGAGCGCTCCGAGACGTTCGAGGAGCCGGTCCGCGAGACCTTTCGCCGCGAACGCCGCTTCATCGACCCGGGTCGCGGGAGGGTCGAGCTCGCAGGTCTCGACCAGCTCGGGTGGTGGCGGCGTGGGTGGGGCGGTGTGCTCGTCGAGGCCTCGGGCGAGCCGGTGGGCGCGCGCCCCCGACCATCCGAATCGGGTGAGCACCGACGCGGACGGTAACGCCGCGAAGTCACCGAGGTGGGCCAGCCCGAGCCGTCGCAGCAAGGCCGCGAGGTCCGCGTCGTCGAGGACCGTCACCGGCCACGACGCGAGAAACGTCGGCGTGTCTCCCGACACGACGACGAAGGCACCCCCAGGTGGAGCGCGTCGAGCCGCCAGACCGGCGGCGAAGGGACCGTCGGCGACACCGACCCGGGCGTCACCAACCCCGATCTCGACCAGAGCGGCCAGCACCCGACGGCCGAGGCCGTCGTCCCCCCCGAAGTAGCGGGACGGACCACGGGTGGGGAACGTCAACACCCCGGGTCGTTCGAGCACGACCCCGAGTGTGATCATCTCCGTCGTGCGAGCGACCGTCTCGAAGGCGCGCGCTTCGTCGGCGAGATCCGCGTCGAGCACCACCAGGCCGGGGCAGCGGGCCTCCGCCTCGCGGCGGCGCAGCCCTCGCGTGACGCCCTCGACCCGGGCTTCTCGAGACGCGGCCCGCACGACCAACCCGCGTCTCCCCCGCTCGACGACGGCCACCGGGCTGGTGGTCGCCGTCGGGTTGGCGCGACGGGCCACGACGACCGGCCAGTCGGGGCACCAGATGCACAACGTGCGTTCAGCCGGCGAGGACACCGCGTTCCCGTGTCGCCCCGTCGGCGTCCCCGATCCGAATCACCGGTGGACGCGCGGTCAACAGACCGGAGCCGATCCCGAGACCGGGCCACGAGCGACCGTCGGCGTGCAGGCGGCGAGTGGCGGTCGCGGGCCACTGGCCCGGTGGCCAGATCAGGGGCACCAGCACCACGCCGCGCTCGCGTGCTCGGGCCACGAGTCGTCGCGCATCGCCGGCGCGGACGTGGCGCGGCACGTCGGCCACCACCACGCTCATCCCGTCGAGAAGCACGGAGACCGTCGTGGCCCAGCGATCGGGGGGAACCCGCCGGACCACGACGAAGCGCTCCGGAGCGACGCCCAGCTCGGCGACAGCTTCGCCACCTAACGTGCCGTGAAGATCGACGGCCGCGGCCCATTCGCCCAGCGCAGTCGCCGCCGCGCACAACGACAAAGCCGCCGAGGTGGCACCAGCACCGACGTCGCCTTCCACCACGAGCACCGAGCCGCGCACCAGCCCGTCGGGGAGGACGTCCCCGAGGGGACCCGGGATGACCAAGGTCCGGTCCCGGGCCAGGACCGTCGGACGGACCTGTCCGGCGATTCCGGCCAGGCGGGCTCGAGCGTCCAGATCCCGGGCCGGAAGCGCCGCAGGCAGGGTCATCACCCTGGTATATCGAACGTATGTTCGTCATGCAAGCGGGCAACCGGCCTGTCGGCCACTGGCCTTCGCCCGCTCCGCCCGGTCACCCCCGTCAGGGTCGTACCCCCTGAGTTCCGGGCCTCCCGGGTGGTGTGTTGGTACCTAGGTCGTTCGGAGACCGTCTTGGATCGCGTCGAGACGATCGGCGAGGATTTGCGTGGCCGCGATCAGGCCCTGAATGGACCTCACGAGACCGGCCGTTTGGTTGGGCCCAAGCCCGCCCTTGGCCGCGTCCACGAGGGCCCTATCGACCTCCTGTCGGATCTCTCCCATCGCCAGATCCTATGAATCCTGAGCGAGTCACGGGACTGTTCCCCGCAAGGCCCGAACAGCCGGTTCGGACCGGCAGGGCGGAAACGGCTCGCTCCGCTGGGGACCAGTCGAGCACGATGGGCCGATGGAGCACCCGACGACCGTCGAGCTGACCGACGGCTTGGACCAGATTCTCGGCTCACCGAGCGACGAGGGTCTCCTCAAGCTCATCGTTCGACGTCTGGCCGAGTCCGAACGTGAGGTGCTGATCGAGGCGACGCTCGACCTGACCGAAGGTCTCGTCGGCGACACGTGGCGGAGCCGCGGGAGTCGTCGGACGCCGGACCAGTTGGCTGACCCCAAGATGCAGCTGACGGTGATGAACGCGCGCGTCGCCGCACTCGTAGCAATCGACGACGACCGCTGGAAGCTGGCGGGTGATCAGCTGTATGTCGATCTCGACCTCAGCGAAGCGAACCTGCCACCGGGCAGTCGGCTCGTGGTCGGCTCCGCGGTGATCGAGGTCACGGACGCTCCGCACCTCGGCTGCAAGAAGTTCCGTGAACGCTTCGGTGAGGACGCGCTGCGGTTTGTCAACTCCGACGTCGGGCGAAAGCTGCGCCTGCGTGGCGTCAACACCAAAGTGGTCCGCTCGGGTCGTCTGGAGCTCGGTGACACGATCCGAAAGCCCGACATGGCCGAACGGGACCCGGCGGTAGCGACGGAGACGTAGAACCCGTCGTCGGTGCTGCGTGATCGTCCGCCACCGTCTCGGCTGGCGGGGCAACAACGGCCCTACCGCGGCTTCACTGCCCGGATGAAGCAGAAGATCGGGATGCGATCCCAACCCGTGAACCGTGACACCCGGACGGGCTGTCCCACGCGGGCTCTCGGATCGTCTCGATCAGGAGGCCGGCGTCGTTGAGCGCTCGCGCGTAGGCCTCGAGCGGGCGATGCATCGAGTGGAACGTCATCGCGAGACCGTCACGCTCGAGATGATCGGAGTACCCGAACTCCGACAGGTAGGAACCGCCGATGACGAACGGGGCGCTGGCGCTGTCGTCGGCGAAGCGGCCCGCCGAGTTGATGGGATGGACGATGGCGAGGGCGAGGCGACCGCCGGGACGCAAGACCCGGGCCGCTTCTCGAACGGCACCGTCCAGGTCGTCGACATCCTGCAGGGACATGCAGGCCACGGCCAGGTCGGCGGTCTCGGTGGCGACGGGAAGGACGGCGAGATCGCCCACGGCGGCGAGCGTCGCCTCGTCGTGAGTGACCGCGAGGTGCGCCAGGGTCTCCGAGCCGTCGATGCCGAGGACCCGATGACCGCGGGCCGTCAACTCGCGGGCCAGGCGACCTTCGCCGCCCCCCAGGTCGACGGTCAACTCGCCTGGTTCGGGGAGGATCTCGAAGAGCCGCCAGCGGGTGAAGTGCCAGAAGGTGTCGTGGTCAGGGGCCCGAGCCCAGGCGGCCCACGCCTCGGCCTGGTCGTCCCAGAGCCGGCGGAGCGGCTCGGTCACTCCGCGACGGGCTCGGGGGGCCTGATCGGCTCGACGCCGATGGCGCGCAGCGCGTCGGGTGACCAGCCGGCCTCATCGCCGTAGTAGCCGAAGAGGTGACGAATCGCGTGCTCGACCTTGGGTTCGAGCGCGCCCCACCGTTCCGGCGGAGCTTCGACCGTCACCGCGCTCGAGTAGATCGTGACTCGCCACGCGCCGGCGTCGAAGAGACGTCGTGCGAGCACGTCGGGGGGACGCGAGCCGGTCGCCTCATCGACCGACGCGTACCGTTCGATCGCCATGCCGGTGATGGAACGGTTGCAGTCGAAGGTCATGACCGACGGCGCGGCGCCGCGTCGCGCCGTCACGGTGATGTCTTGACCCATGAGTCGAGCCTAGAACCTCACTCGTGGCGGCCGAGGACCGCGAGCAGCTGCGACTGGCGGTCGGCGTCAGCCGAGACGCTGAGCTCGGTGCCGAACATTCCGCTTCCTTCGAGCAGCTCACGTTGCGGCGCGACCACTTCCCAGCAGGCCTCGACGAGGTCCTCAGGGAGATTGGTGTCCTGGCCGGTCGATTCGGCGAGGTCCCATCCGTGGATCAGGACGTCGATGAAGCGATGTCCGCAGTACACCGAGCCGGGGACTGGTCCGTACGACACCGCGACCATCCGGTCCATGGCGCCGGGGGCGCGAAACGCCTCCGCGGCCTGAGCCGCCGACGCGTCGTACGCGGCGAGGGGGTCGGCGCCGAGCTGGTCGCCGTCCAGCCGGTCGCCGACGTCTTCGATGGTCTGACCATCGAGGAGCGGGGGCACCCAGAGGTTGCCGCTCACGACGTGGTTCGCAAGCCCCCGGATATCCCACTCGGCGCAGGTCGACGGCAGCGCCCACTGGTCGGGCCCAATCCCGGCGATGAAGGCCCGGGTCGTGTCGAGCACCGCACGCGCGTGGACTTCGGGCAGGTTGACGCTCATGAATTCCTCCGGGGGACGAGGGCGCCGCGTCGGATGGGACTGACCCTACGCGAAGAGCCGGCCCGGCGGCGGAGGGACGCCCCGCCATGACAGGCCGTCCATGAAGATCCACGACCGCCGATGGATCGCGCTTGGGCCGTAGGCCCGGAGCGCATGCTGGTGCATCGGTGCCGGATACCCGACGTTGGATTCGAAGTCATACGGAGGGTAGTGCTCGGCCTCGTCGCGCATCATGGCGTCTCGCGTGACCTTCGCGACGCAGGACGCTGCGGCAACCGCGAGGACCGACTGGTCGCCCTTGACGACGGTGACGACCCGGTCACCGCGGCGGAGGTAGTCATGCTTTCCGTCCAGAATGATCCGATCGGGCTCGTAGCCCTGTTCGGCGAGCTCGGTGAGGGCCCGGTTCGCTGCGGTGCGCAGCGCGATCGTCATCCCGAGCGCGTCGCATTCTTCGTATGAGGCGTGTCCTACGCCGATCGCGACGGCCCAGCTGCGGACGGCGGTGGCGGCGCGTTCGCGGCCGGTTCGGGTCAGCATCTTCGAATCGCGGATGCCTGGCACGTGCTCAGGGGCGGGGACGACCGCGGCGACGGTCACCGGCCCGGCCCAGGCACCCCGCCCGACTTCGTCGATGCCCACCACCACCCGGTCACCGGCGTTCCAGCAGCGGCGTTCGAGCCGGAGCGTGGGGTAGGTCACGACGGCGAAACTATCTGTTCACAGCCTCGTCACCGCGGCTCCGTTCCCTTTCCGTGAGGGGGTCGGTAGCATCGACGCATGCAGCCTGGAACCCGTGTCGAGGTTCGGTCCCGGTTCGACCGGCGCTGGGCACGGGGCTTCGAGGTCGACGCCGTCGTCGCCGAGGCGGACGTACCCGATCCCGGCTACCGGATCCGTCGCCGGTCGGATGGGGCGGTGCTGCCGTCCCTGTTCGTCAGTGACGAGGTCCGGGAGGAGAAGCGCGGTCGCTCGATGTGGTGGATGTGACCAGGGCGTCCCGGTCCACCCCGGGTGCTGACGCCACCGACGGGGTCGGCGACTAGTCCGAGTTGAGCCGCTCGATCAGGTCGTCGATCGGGACGGCCTGGAGGGTCATGGTCCGCATCGTGCCCCGGGCCGCGAGCGTGATCGCGGCCTTGGCCAGGGTCGCCTCGTCGGGGGCCTCGATGACGTTGAGAAAGTCCCACTGCCCGATCAGCGCGTACTGGGCGAGGACCTTCAGCCCCATCGACTCGACCTCGTGGGTGACCTGGCGGATCCGCTCGGGGTTCTCGCGGACCGTGGCCCACCCATCGGGGCCGAGCGTCGTGAGCATCACGTAGGTTCCCACGGCGCGGAGCGTAGAGCGTCGGCGCGGGGCCTGTCAGGACTCGAGGTGGGCGATGTTCTCAGCCTCGGTGGGGTCGGGCTCGGTGCTGAACCAGGCGTCGAGCATCTCCCGGGCCAGCTCGGCGCTGGTCAACCGGAGCCCCATGACGACGATGTTGGCGTCGTTCCACCGGCGGGCACCGCCGGCGGTAGCGGCGTCGGTGCACAACGCGGCCCGGACTCCCGGGACCTTGTTCGCGGCGATCGACGCGCCCGTCCCCGTCCAGCAGAAGAGCACCCCGGTCTGGCAGGAGCCAGACGCGACGAGCTCGCCGAGCTCTCGTCCGACCTGGGCCCACTGCTTGTCCTCGCCGGCGGGCGGACCGAGCAGCGTGACGTCATGGCCGCGGTCCCGCAGGTCGTCGGCGACCGCGTCGGTGAGCGGTGTCCGCTCGTCCGAACCCAGAGCCACGCGCATCACACCGAGGCTACGGGATGAGTGCGGCGTGGACCTCGGCGAGCGTCGTGAAGCGATGGTGGGGCACGTCGTACCAGTCGCACCAGTCGGCGAGCGTCGCCTTGGCGAAGACGACGTCGGCGAGCAGCGCCGCCTTCCGGTCGCTGGTCCCGTCGCCGACGAGCACCGTGGTCCGCCCGGCGCGGTGCGCGTCCTTGATCGGTGCCTGCTTGCAGACGCCGCAGGTCGCACAGGCGCAGCATCGGTCCTCGTAGGGGAATTCGAGGCTACCGGTCGCCCAGTCGATTCGGTTGGTGAGGACGGGTACGTCGACGCTCCCGCAGACCGCTTCGGCGTAGAAGCCGAACCCGTCGGAGACCACGGTCAGCTCAGCGCCCGCGCCACGAAGCGCTGCGGCCAGGGGCGCAAAGCCGGGATCGACGGGCACTTCGGCGGCCGTCGCACGCAGGGCTGCTTCTTCGCCGACGACGAGCTCCCACTGACCGACGAGGCACTCCCGGCTGCCGATCGCTCCCGCGTCGTAGTCGTCGTGGAAGCGCACCCAGCCGGCGGAAGCGTGGCGGGCGAGGAGGTGCATGCCGACGTCGCGAAGGGTGATGGTCCCGTCGTAGTCGAGGAACACCGACGTGGTCGGAAGGTCGAGCGCGAGTCGGACCGGCATCGACGGATGGTACCGAGGCGCGCGCTTTGGCCCGGCTCGATTCTCGTGGCGGACGGACCCGTAGGCTGCCCGCATGGAGACGGCTGCGTCGCGCCCGGATTCCCGGTCGGTGGCCGTTTCCGATCACGATCCGATCACGGTCGCGATCGTTCCCCA
>DAIPLE010000254.1:0-2984 GCA_036769425.1 Actinomycetota bacterium | reverse complement strand
ATCGGGTCGAGTCCGACGAGGTCAAACGCCTCCGCTACCGGTACCTCGACCTGCGTTCGGCGCGCCTCCAACGGAACCTCCACCAACGCGCCACCGTGAACCAGGCGTTACGCGCCGCCCTCGACGCCCGCGAGTTCACCGAAATCGAGACCCCGATGCTCATCGCCTCGACGCCCGAAGGGGCACGCGACTTCGTTGTCCCGTCGCGCCTCGCGTCCGGTTCGTTCTACGCCCTCCCGCAGAGCCCCCAGCTGTTCAAACAGCTGCTCATGGTCGGCGGCTTCGACCGCTACTACCAGATCGCCCGCTGCCTACGCGACGAAGACCTGCGCGCCGATCGCCAGTTCGAGTTCATGCAGCTCGACGCCGAGATGAGCTTCGCCGACGGCGACGACGTCATGATGGTCATCGGAGACGCCGTCCGCGACGCGATCACCGCCGCCACCGGAACGCCACCCCCATCCGTCAGCCGGATCACCTGGCAGGAGGCGATGGACCGCTACGGGACCGACAAGCCCGACCTGCGGGTGAGCCTCACCATCGTCGACGTCACCGCCACGTTGAGCGGCACCGAGGTCCGAGCCTTCCAGGCCGACACCGTGCGCGGCCTGCGGGTGCCCAACGGCGCCGAGACGGGGCGCGGCCGCCTCGACGCGCTCGTCGACCGGGCCAAGAGCCTCGGTGCCGGCGGGCTCGTCTGGATGCGGGTCCGTGACGACAGCCAGGTCGACTCACCAGTCGCGAAGTTCCTCTCCGACGCCGAACGCCGCGGCCTCCTCGACGTCTTCGCCGCCGAACCCGGCGACCTGCTGCTCCTCGTCGCCGGCCCCGCCGCGACGTGCGCCCGGGTCCTGGGCGCGCTGCGGGTCGAGGTCGCCCCGGCCCCCGACGACGACGACCTCGCCTTGACCTGGGTGGTCGACTTTCCGCTCTTCGACGCTCTCGACGACGACGGGCGACCCATCCCCGCGCATCACCCGTTCACCATGCCGCACCCCGACGACCAGGACCTCCTCCACCCCGACAGCGGCGAGACGCTCCTCACCATCCGGTCCCTGGCCTACGACCTGGTCCTCAACGGCTGGGAGCTCGGGTCGGGCAGCGTCCGGATCCACGATCCCGAACTCCAAGCCCGGGTGTTCCGCGTGCTCGGCATCGACGATGACCAAGCCCGGGCCCGGTTCGGGTTCCTCCTCGACGCCTTCCGGTACGGCGCCCCGCCCCACGCCGGCTTCGCGGTCGGAATCGACCGGCTCGCCGCGCTCCTCGCCCGCGAGAACACCATCCGGGAGGTCATCGCCTTCCCGAAGACCCAGTCCGGTGCCGATCCCCTCACCGGCGCGCCCAGCCCGCTCGACCCGCTCCAACTCCAAGAGCTCGGACTCAGCGTCAAAGCCCGTCCCTGACCCGCACCGGCTCGCCGGGCGCGGCAACACCGGTCGAGACGATCTTCGCCGTACCATCGCCGCGTGGCCGACCTGTTCAGCGCCGCGGTCCAGGAGCGACTCACCCAGCGCGCGCCGCTGGCGGCCCGGCTCCGACCCCGCACCCTCGACGAAGTCGTCGGCCAGGCCGACCTGCTCGGCGCGGGCAAGCCGCTGCGAACCCTGATCGAGGCTGACCGACTCTCGTCCGCGGTGCTGTGGGGTCCGCCCGGTACCGGCAAGACCACCATCGCCCGGCTCGTCGCCGGCGCGACCCGCAAGGCGTTCGAACCGCTCTCCGCGGTGAGCGCCGGCGTCAAGGAGGTCCGGGAAGTCGCGGCACGGGCCCGCAGCCGACTCGGGGAGCACGGCCAGGGAACCATCCTCTTCCTCGACGAGGTCCATCGCTTCAGCCGCACCCAACAAGATGCCCTCCTCCCAAACGTCGAGGAGGGCCTGCTCGTCCTGATCGGCGCCACCACCGAGAACCCGTTCTTCTCGCTCACCGGGCCGCTCCTGTCGCGCTCGAGCCTGTTCCGCCTCGAGGAGCTCGGACCCGACGCGCTCCGCCAGCTCGTCGCGCGGGCCCTCGAGGACCCCCGAGGTCTCGGCGACGATCACCTCACCATCGATGACGCCGCCGCCACCCACCTGGTGACCCGAGCTGACGGCGACGCCCGGCACGTGCTCACCTCACTCGAGGTCGCGGCAGCCCTCGCGGCCGAAGACCACCGTGACCACATCACGCTTCCCGACACCGAGGCGGCGATGGCGCTGCGGGCGCTGCGCTACGGCGACGACGAGCACTACGACGTGCTCTCGGCGTTCATCAAGAGCATCCGTGGCTCCGACCCCGACGCCGGCCTCTACTGGCTGGCCCGCATGCTCGAGGCGGGCGAAGACGCGCGCCTCATCGCCCGGCGCCTGGTGATCCTCGCCTCCGAAGACGTTGGCCTGGCCGACGCCCGCGGGCTCCTCGTCGCCGACGCCGCGGCCCGCGCCGTCGAGTTCGTCGGCCTCCCGGAGGCGCAGCTCAACCTGGCCCACGCGGTGATCTATCTCGCCCGGGCCCCGAAATCGAACTCCGTGGTCGCCGCCCTCGAGGCCGCCACCGCGGACGTGCGCGACGGGGCTCCCGCAACCGTCCCGATGCACCTGCGCGACGCTCATTACCCGGGCGCGGCGCGTCTCGGTCACGGCAACGGCTACGAGTACCCCCACGCCCACCCCGGCGGCTGGGTCGATCAGGCGTACCGGCCGGCCGACACGGCCAGCCACCGCTACTACCAGCCGACCGGGTACGGCGACGACGTCGCCGACCACCGCGACCGCGACCTCGACCACGGCGAGCGCGGACCGTGAACGCGCTGGCGTGGACCGTCACCAGCATCCTCGCCGCCGGATTCGCGGTGCTCGCCCTCACCGGGGCGCGCATCCGGCGCCGACTGCGCGCCGCCGAGCAGCGCCTCACGAGCCTCGAGCACCAGCTCAGCACCGTCGACCGGGCCAGCCGCAAAGCCGTCGACACCGCCCGCTCCGCGGAAGCGCTCGCCCGCCGCC
>DAIPLE010000253.1:0-3019 GCA_036769425.1 Actinomycetota bacterium | reverse complement strand
GCTCGCACCGACGACGGTGAACAACTTCGTCGGCTTGGCCCGCCAGGGCTACTACAACGGGCTGACCTTCCACCGCGTCGTGCCCGAGTTCGTCGTCCAGGGCGGATGCCCGGAGGGTACGGGGCGGGGTGGTCCCGGCTACAAGTTCGAGGACGAGCCCGTGCAGGGCGAGTACACGCTCGGGGCGGTCGCGATGGCCAACGCCGGACCTGACAGCAACGGGTCGCAGTTCTTCGTCTGCATCGACGACTGCACTTCCAAGCTCGCGAAGTCGTACAGCCTCTTCGGGTACGTCACGGAGGGCATGGATGTGGCGAAGGGCGTCAGCGTCGGTGACGTGATGCGGACCGTCACCGTGGACGAACACGACCGGTAAGCCGATAGGACCACCATCGGTCACGGCTCGTACGATCCGGATGGTGGACACTGGGCTGTTCGGTCCCGAGAGCGTGGCATGGCGGCTGCACGCCGATCCCGCGATGCTGGCCGGGGGTCTGCGCGCCCTGTTGGTGCAAGCGCTCGAGCCTCGGGCGATGGCCGGCGTCGACCAGCACAGTGCCTACAAGGCCGACCCGTGGGGCCGACTGAACCGCACGACCGAGTTCGTTTACCTCACCACGTACGGCGACCGTGCCACCGCCGAGGCCGCGTGCGAGAAGGTGCGACGGGTCCACGAGCGGATCCGGGGTATCGACCCGGCCACCGGTCGGGCCTACTCGGCGAGCGACGCCGATCTGCTCCTCTGGATCCATGCGGTGGAGGTCCACTCGTTCGTGGCGGCGTACCGCGCGTACGCCGGGCGCCTCGACGACGCGGACGCCGACCGGTACGTCGCTGAGATGGTCCAGGTCGCCGAGATGGTCGAGCTCCCGGTCGGGATGGCGCCCCGAACGATGGGCGAGCTGCGCGAGTACCTGCGCTCGGTCGATGGCCTCCAGCTCACCCCAGCCGCCCGAGAGGGGATGCGGATGATCTTCTTCCCTCCGATGCCGTTGGCGTTGCGACCACTGTGGGCGATCCCCGCCACCGCGACGCTGGCGATCCTTCCTCGGGTGGCCCGCCGGCTCTACGGGCTGCCGTGGCCCGCTCCGGCCCGCCTCCCGGTTCGGTTGAACGTGTTCGCGCTCACCCGACTCATGAACGCCTTCCTCCCGCCCGCGCCGATCATCCGGCGAGCGCGGGCCCGGGTCGCGACTGCAGCCTGATCTCGAACCCGCGCCGGCAGCCCTGGGCGCGCCGGTGAAGGGCGCGACGACGGCCCGCTCCGGACCGGACGGACCACCACCCCGGTCGGGATGTCGCCGGCGGCGACGTAGCCTTCGGGAATGGTCCCAGTTTCGATTCCGGAGGCCTGATGGCCGAACCTCAGGTCGGGCCGACGACGCCCGTCGAGTTGGTCGAGTCCCTGTACCGCCGGTACCCGGAGCGGGTCGACGTGGCCCGCCGTCGGCTCGGACGTCCCCTGACCTTCGCCGAGAAGATCCTCGTGGCGCACGCCGACGATCCCGAAACCGTCGGCTTCGAACGGGGCGTCGACTACTCGAACTACCGGCCCGACCGGGTCGCGATGCAAGACGCCACCGCGCAGATGGCCCTGCTGCAGTTCATGACGGCCAACCTGGCCCAGGTGGCGGTCCCCACCACGGTGCACTGCGATCACCTCATCCAGGCGCACACCGGAGCGGCACCCGACCTCAAGACCGCGCTGGACACGAACTCGGAGGTGTACGAGTTCCTACGCAGCGTCTCGTCGAAGTACGGGATCGGGTTCTGGAAGCCCGGCTCCGGGATCATCCACCAGGTCGTCCTCGAGCAGTACGCGTTCCCGGGCGGGATGATGATCGGCACCGACAGCCACACGCCGAACGCGGGTGGGCTCGGGATGGTCGCGATCGGCGTCGGTGGAGCCGACGCGGTGGATGTGATGGCGGGCTGGCCGTTCAACACCCGGGTGCCCCGGCTCATCGGGGTGCGTCTCCTCGGTCGTCTGTCGGGTTGGACCGCGGCGAAGGACATCATCCTGCGCGTCGCTGGGATCCTCACCGTCAAGGGCGGCACCGGGGCCATCGTCGAGTACTTCGGGTCCGGCACCGAATCGATCTCGGCGACGGGGAAGGCCACGATCTGCAACATGGGTGCCGAGATCGGTGCCACCTGCTCCCTGTTCCCGTACGACGTGCGCTCGGCGCAGTACCTGAACGCCACCGGACGGGACGAGATCAGCGGCCTCGCCGACGAGTACGCCGAGTTCCTGCGGGGCGACCCCGACGTCGAAGCCGACGCGGAGCGCTTCTATGACCGGGTGATCGAGATCGATCTCGACGACTTGGAGCCCCACATCGTCGGCCCGCATACCCCCGATCTCGACCGGTCCCTCGACGAGCTGGTCCGCGTCGCACCCGAAGAGCACTACCCGCTTGACATCTCGTACGCGCTGGTCGGGTCGTGCACGAACTCGTCCTACGAGGACATTGGCCGAGCCGCGCACGTCGCCCGCCAAGCCAGCGCCGCCGGCCTGAAGGTCCGGGCCCCGCTGCTCATCACCCCCGGGTCCGAGCAGGTCCGGGCGACGATCGAACGGGACGGGCTGCTCGACGACCTGGAGGCCATCGGCGCCACCGTCCTCGCCAACGCCTGCGGGCCGTGCATCGGACAGTGGCAACGCGACGACATCAAGCCGGGGGAGCGCAACACCATCGTCAGCTCGTTCAACCGCAACTTCCCGCGCCGAAACGACGGGAACGCCGAGACGCTGTCCTTCATCGGATCACCGGAAACCGTGGTGGCGATGGCGTTGACCGGCAGACTCGACCACGACTTCATCCGGACGCCGATCGAAGCGCCCGACGGGCACCAGGTGACGCTCGAGGCTCCCACCGCCGATGAGCTGCCCGCAAAGGGCTTCGACCCGGGCCAATCCGGCTTCGTGCCGCCCGCCGCGGCCGGCGACAAGGTCGACGTCGTCGTGAAGCCGGATTCGGAGCGCCTCGAGCTGCTGGCACCATTCCCGCCCTGGGAC
>DAIPLE010000252.1:0-3023 GCA_036769425.1 Actinomycetota bacterium | reverse complement strand
ACACCCACCATGGCGATGACGACGGTCGCGGCTGCCTCGACGCGTCCGACGGGTCGCGACGCCGACACCCAACCCGACCCCCTCGGCGAGTTCCACCCTGCGGTCGCGACCTGGTTTCAACGGCGGTTTCCTGACGGACCGACCACACCGCAGCGTCTGGGGTGGCGTCATATCGCCGACGGTGCCGACACCCTGATCGCCGCGCCGACCGGATCAGGAAAGACGCTCGCCGGGTTCCTGGTCTGCATCGACCGGCTATATCGGCGCCACGACGCCGGCGACACCGTCGAGGGCACCACCCAGGTGGTCTACGTGTCGCCGCTCAAGGCGCTCGCCGTCGACATCGCCGAGAACCTCCAAGGGCCCCTCGCCGAGATCGCCGAGGTCGCCACCGAGCTCGGGTTCACCCCCCCGAACGTGCGGGTGGCGGTCCGCACCGGCGACACCACGAGCTCACAGCGCGCCGCGATGCTGCGCCAACCACCGAACTTCGTCGTCACCACCCCCGAATCGCTGTACCTGCTTGTCACGAGCGCCAAGAGCCGCGACCGGCTCCAGACCGTCGAAACCGTCATCGTCGACGAGATCCACGCCGTTGCGCGCGACAAGCGCGGTGCGCACCTCGCGGTGACCTTGGAACGCCTCGAGGCGATCTGTGACCGTCGACCGACCCGGATCGGGCTCTCCGCGACCCAGCGGCCGATCGAGCGCGTCGCCGCGCTCCTCGTCGGCGACCGGCCCTTGCCTTCTATCGTCGATGCCGGTCATCAGCGCGACCTCGACCTGGCGCTCGAACTCCCCGACGGCGAACTCGAAGCCGTCACCTCCGCCGAGCAGATGGCCGACATCCTCGACCGCATCGCGCACCTGGTTCGGGAGCACCGCACGACGCTGGTCTTCGTCAATACCCGGCGTCTCGCCGAGCGTCTCGCCCACCTCCTCGCCGAACGCCTCGGCGACGACGTCGTCGCCGCGCACCACGGCAGCCTCTCCAAGGACCGACGGCACCGGGTCGAGACCCGCCTCCGCGCCGGTGAGCTCAAAGCCCTGGTCGCCACGGCCTCGCTCGAGCTCGGGATCGACATCGGACCCGTCGAGTTGGTGTGCCAGATCGGCTCCCCTCGCAGCATCGCCACCCTCCTGCAGCGAGTCGGGCGGTCGAACCACAGCCGAGCCGGGACCCCGAAGGGGCGCCTCTATCCGCTCACCCGAGACGAGCTCGTCGAGTGCAGCGCACTCCTCATCGCCGTGCGCGCCGGCCGACTCGACAACATCGAGGTGCCCCGCCTACCCCTCGACATCGCCGCGCAGCACATTGTCGCCGAAACCGCGGCCAAGGAATGGCGCACCGATGATCTGTACCAGCTGATCCGCCGGGCGGCACCGTTCGTCGACCTCACCCGCCCGCAGTTCGACGAAGTCGTCGACCTCGTCGCCAACGGCATCCAGACCGGCCGGGGCCGGCGAGGCGCCTACGTGCACCACGACGCCGTGAACGGTGAGCTCCGCGGCCGGAAAGGCGCCCGGCTCGCCGCGCTGACCTCGGGTGGCGCCATTCCCGAGATCGGGGACTACCGCGTCGTCGCCGAACCCGACGACACCTTCATCGGCACCGTCAATGAGGACTGGGCGATGGAGTCGATGGCGGGCGACATCTTCCTCCTCGGTACGCACTCGTGGCAGATCCGCCGGGTCGAGTCCGGTGTCGTGCGCGTGCGCGACGCCGCCGGGTTGCCCCCGACCGTCCCGTTCTGGATGGGCGAGGCACCGTCGCGGACCGCCGAGCTCTCCATCGAGGTCTCCGACCTGCGCGGCAAGATCGACGCCTTCCTGAACGCCGGGGACCCCGACGGCGCCCGACGCTGGCTCACCGAGACCGCCGGTATCGGATCCGAGGCGGCCACGATGATCATCGACTACATCGCGGTGGGCCGCGCCACGCTCGGTGCCACCCCGACCCAGGATCACCTGGTGCTCGAGCGGTTCTTCGACGAGGCCGGCGGGATGCAGCTCGTTGTCCACTCCCCGCACGGCGGACGTATCAACCGGGCGCTCGGCCTCGCGTTACGCAAGAAGTTCTGTCGAACCTTCAACTTCGAACTCCAAGCCGCCGCGAACGACGACGCCATCGTCTTGTCCCTCGGACCGCATCACAGCTTCCCGCTTGACGAGGTTCCCCGGTACGTGAGCAGCCGCACCGTCGACGAGACCCTCCGCCAGGCAATTCTCGACTCTCCGATGTTCCAGTCGCGTTGGCGGTGGAACCTGAACCGGGCGCTCATGGTCCTTCGGTTCCGCAACGGTCGTCGCAACCCGCCGCCGATTCAGCGCATGGAATCCGATGACCTGATGGCGGCGGTGTTCCCGCAAGCCGCGGCGTGTCAGGAGAACGTCACCGGCCCCATCGAGATTCCGGACCACCTGCTGGTCCGCCAGACGATCACCGACACGCTCCACGAAGCACTGGACGTGGACGGCCTGCGGACCCTGCTCACGCGGATCGAGAACGGTGACGTCACCGTCCATTGCTGCGACACGACCGAACCATCGGTGCTCGCGCACGAGATCATCACCGCCCGCCCCTACGCGTTCCTCGACGACGAAGAGCTCCCGAACCGACGCACCCGGGCCGTGACCCTGCGCCGGGGGCTGAGCGTCGACCTGGCGTCCATCGGGGCCCTCGAGCCGGCTGCGGTCGAGCAGGTCCGGGCCGAGGTGACGCCCGAGCCCACCACCGCCGACGACCTCCACGACCTGCTGTGCTCACTGGTCATCACCCGGCCGCGCGCCGATTGGCAACCCCTCTGGCACGAGCTGGTGGAGCGGGGACGGGGCCAGGCGATCGAACACGGCGGCCGAGAACTTTGGTGCGCGACCGAGACCGCCGCCGAGGCGCGACGCGCCGTCGACGGCGCTGACGACGCGGTCGCCGCGGTGCTCCGAGGTCATCTCGAGATCTCGGGCATCACCACGGTCGAGACCCTCACCGAGACCATCACCCTCCCGACAGGACGGGTCTGCGC
>DAIPLE010000074.1:8082-9659 GCA_036769425.1 Actinomycetota bacterium | reverse complement strand
GTTGTTCTCCAAGATCGTCCCGAACTGCAAGAAGCTCGGGCTCCTCGACGCCGGCGACGGCTGGCTGCGCGAGCGGTTCACCGAGATCGGAGTCATCGACTTCGAGGACGCTCCGGACACCGAGGTCGAATACGAGCTCTTCGACGCGGTCGCCGCCGACCGGGCGGCGGGCTGAGAACCCGTCTCAGCCGAGGCGAAGCTGGGGGCGGTTCACCGCGTCTTGCAGCAGGTCCAGGTACCGACCCCGCGGCATCTCGACCGCGCCCAGCGTGGCCAGGTGCGGGGTGCACCACTGCACGTCCAACAGGACCCCTCCGCCCTTCTGGAGCAGGTCGATGAGAGCGACCAGGGCCACCTTCGAGGCGTCCCGAGCCCGGTGGAACATCGATTCGCCGGCGAAGAGCCCACCGATCGCAACCCCGTAGAGGCCACCGGCCAGCATCGGGGCGTCGGTGCCGCGCGGGCCCCACACCTCGATGCTGTGCGCCCATCCGAGCGCGTGCAGCCTCGAGTACGCGGCCATGAACTCCTCGTCGATCCACCCGTGCGGTCGTCCCGGATCGGCGCAGCCTCGAACCACCGGCATGAAGGCGGTGTCGACCGTCACCTCGAAGCGCCGGGCCGAGCGCCGAAGCGACCGCGCCGTGTGTAGGCCCCGCAGGGGAATCACGCCCCGAGGATTCGGTGACCACCAACCGAGGGGTCCGTCCTGCTCGAGGCGCATGGGGAACAGCCCCTGCCGGTAGGCGGCGACGAGCGTGGCCGGCTCCAGATCGGCGCCGAGGCCGACGAGCTCCTCGGCCGCCTCTCGAGGATCGGGCAGCGACCAGCCGCTCGGCCCCGTCGGGGCCGGCCCGCCCCACACCCCGGTCAGCGGGCCTGCTTCGCGCACGGTGCTCGCAACGACACAACTCCTGGATCGAACGCGGGTGGGTCAGCGTACCGGTGGCCTTGGGCACCACCCGGCCTGGCCGTCTCGCACTACCGTGGGCGACGTTGTTCCCCACCGGGGCTAGGGACGCGGCACAAGCCGGCGTCGCAGCCCCCGTCCCGAGGAGGATCCGGTTGGCCGTCCAGTCCCGCCTCGGGGCGGGGATCGGCCGGGTGGCCGGAGCGCTGCTGCTGGCGACCCTGGTGTTCGGGATCACGCTCCCGGCCGGGGCTCAGACCGGTGGCGGTCCACCCGGCACCGACGCCACGGTCCAGTCGTTGCGTCAACAGGCCGAGGCCGCGTCGGGCGCGTACTTCGCGGCGCTGGCAAAGTCCCAGGCGGTTCAGACCCAGATCGACGCCCTCGAGGCTCAGGTCCCCCAGCTGCGCGCCGAGGAGCAGGCCCGGCTTCGCACCGCGGCGCATCGGGCGGTCGCCGCGTACGAAGGCTCAGGGGCGCAGCTGGGCATCATCATCGGCAGCGGGGATCTGCTGACCGCAGCGCGGCGGGCTCATTGGCTCGAACAGCTCAACGCCCAGGACAACCGGGAACTCGCCAACCTTCGCCGTGCCGCCGATCGCCTCACCGCGCAGGAACGGGCCTTACGCGCCGCGCAACAGACCCAGGCCGCGACGCTCCAAGACCT
>DAIPLE010000074.1:5261-7982 GCA_036769425.1 Actinomycetota bacterium | reverse complement strand
CGCCGGCGGGCGGGTCACCGGGCGCGGGGTACAGCCCGACCCCGGGTTCGCACCCCCATCACGACGACCCGTTCCTCGTCTGCACCCGCGACCGGGAAAGCGGCGGGAACTACGGGGCGTACAACCCGTCGGGGCCCTACATGGGGGCTTACCAGTTCCTGCAGTCGACGTGGGACAGCGCCGCCAATCACGCCGGTCGTCCCGCGTTGATCGGTGTGCAGCCCAACACGGCGTCGGTGTACGACCAAGACGACATGGCTTGGGACGTGTACCAATGGCAGGGAACCGGGCCCTGGGGCGGCGGGTGCGGCTGACTTACCGGATGACGATGTCGTCGCCGACGCGGATCACACCCGAGGTGACGATCCGAGCGCAGATCCCGCCGCGACGGGCACCCAGCGCACGCGTCATCCCGGGCTCGGTGATCGACGCGATGTAGCGACACGGCGGGCGGGGCCGATCGAAGGCCAGCACCGCATCGCCGATCGTGAAGGTGCGTCCGTACAGGTTCATGAGATCGAGGCCGCGCGTCACGAGGTTGCGGCGATGCTCGCCGGCATGGACCGCCACGCCGAAGGTGGTCTCGATCTCGTCGAGGGTCTCGGCCGCGACCAGGGTCACCTGACACTCGTCGAGCGGGCTCCAGTGCCCGCGGTGCTCGGAGTACCGGTCACCCCGCAGCCCCCCGCCGGCGACAGCCCCGACCGACTCGACCGACTCCATCGGGGCACCACCCGCGCCGGTGACGAAGATGGCGTCAAGGCTCCCCGACCGCATGAGCGGCCGTCCGAGGCGACGGACGTCGCGGCGTCGCCGCCACAGAAACGACCGCACCGGCTCGGGTCCGAGACGCATCGCGGGCCTAGGCCTCGCCGACCCAGGTGGGGAGCATCGAGCACATGAACGTCTCGTCGGACTGGTTGCGCCAGGCGTCCAGCATCCCGACGGACATCGGATCGCAGCCGACCCGCAGCGGCGCGTCATCATCGAGGATCGCGTCCGCGATCGCCCGAGCCGCGTCCCCCGTCGAGGTGATCATCGCGTCGACGCCTCGGCGGCCCTCGTACATACGCTCGGCGGCGGCCTGATACTCGGGTCGTTCGATCGCCTCCGGCGGTCGACCCGAACCTTCGAGCATGTCCGTCGCGATGGGTCCCGGCATGACCTCGAGGACGCGGATTCCGAACGGCGCGAGCTCGGCGCGCAAACTCTCGCCGAGGGCGCTCACGGCGGCCTTGCTCGACCGGTACGGCGCATAGAACGGCACCGGGGCGAGGATCGACGACGACGTCACGTTGCACACCACACCGCCCCCGCTGGACCGGAGGAGTGGGATCGCCTGGCGCGTCACCTCGATCAGCCCGAACACGTTGGTGGCGAACATCGCCTGCCACAGCTCCGCGGGCGTGTCCTCGAACGCCGGGTGCCCAGCCTCGGTGCCGGCGTTGTTCACCAGCACCCGCAACCCTTCGGGCAGGTTGATGGACCCGCCGTCGGTGACGTCGAGACGCTCGACCCGCAGCACGCCGCCCGCCGCGGCGGCGAGGTCGGGGAGCGTCGCCCCCGCCTCGGGCTCTCGCATCGTCGCCACGGTCTCGAAGCCCCGGCCGGCGAGCTCGAGCGCGACGGCGCGCCCAATTCCGCGGCTCGCGCCGGTGACGACAGCGACCCCATCCGGTTGCATCTGATCCTCCTCGGGCGAAGCGAAGGCAGTGTCGCGCACCCGCATAAGGTGGTGGCATGGACGGTCACCACATCGAGCTGCGAGACGATCCCCGCACGGTCGAGATCACCGTCGACGATGTCGTCGTCGCGTCGTCGACCCGGGCGGTCATCCTCGACGAGGGCGGACTCCCACCCCGCCACTACTTCCCACCCGAGGACGTGCACGTCGACCTCCTCGAGGCCACGAAGACCGAGACGGTCTGCCCGTTCAAGGGACAGGCGTCGTACTGGTCGGTCCGCACCCCCGCCGGGGAGCACCGGGACGTGGCCTGGAGCTACGCGACCCCGCTGGACTCGGTCGCCGGCATCGCCGGGCTCATCTGCTTCTACGACGAACGCACGGACCAGACCATCGACGGAGCTCCGCAGGAGCGGCCGGTGACCCCTTGGACCCCGCAGCCGGTCTGACCATGACGCCGCGTCTCGACGTTCCCGACGGTCCGGGTGGACCCCCGGTACAGGTCTGGAACCTTCGACCCGAGTTGCTCGCCACGGTGACGGCCATGATTGACGGCCCGTACCGGCGCAGCCAGCTGCCGGCCCGGGAGCGCGAGGCCGCGCGCCTGCGGATCGCGCAGCTCAACGACTGCACCCTCTGTCGGGACTTTCGCGCCGGTTCGGCCCGCGCCGGTGGCGCCACCGATGACCTGTACGCCCACGTCGAGGACCCCGACGAGGGCAGCTACACCGAACGGGAGCGGCTGGCGATCGAGTTCGCCGAGCGCTTCGCGCTCGATCACCTGGGTTTCGACGACGACTTCTTCACCCCGCTCCGGTCGGCGTTCACCGATCCTGAGATCCTCGACCTCGCAATCTGTTGCGGGGCGTTCCTCGGACTCGGGCGCGTCCTCGCGGTCCTCGGGATCGAAGCCGAACCCGGCGTCCCGACGACGACTCCACACTGACCGGGGTCGACCCTCCACCTTCGGTCTTGGCCGATCCACCCGCGTCGGGTGCGCCAACCAAGTTCAGATTGGCGTAGACGCTGAGCACGAC
>DAIPLE010000074.1:0-5251 GCA_036769425.1 Actinomycetota bacterium | reverse complement strand
AGCGCCACCGCGACGGCGGCCCCGGCGAGCAGCACCGCGGTGAGCGACGTCGCGTGGGCG
The DNA here is from genome assembly GCA_036769425.1 of Actinomycetota bacterium. Taxonomy (GTDB): domain Bacteria; phylum Actinomycetota; class Acidimicrobiia; order IMCC26256; family PALSA-555; genus PALSA-555. The sequence goes on along the minus strand of DAIPLE010000074.1, from coordinate 5,191 downwards.
ACGACACCCCCAACGAGGACCCCGAGCGGCACCGTCCCACCAAACCCCATGATCCACAGGGCGACGACCCGCCCTCGGATGGCGTCGGTGACGTGCTCTTGCAGGACCGTCGACAGGGAGGTGATGACGACGAAGTAGGCGTACCCGACGAGAAACGCCAGGACGAACGCCACGATCGGTGAACGCGCCAGGGCAAACGCGGCGAGGAGCCCACCGAAGGCCGCCAGCGCCGGACGGATGAGACGAGCCTTGGGCTGGTGCGCGAACCAGGAGCCGACGCTCACTGCTCCGAGGGCAGCCCCAAGCCCGAACAACCCGTAGAGAAGCCCGTATTCGACGCTCCGCGGCGCGATCCCGAAATCAGAAGCCGCGAGCGCCGGCATGAGCCCAATGAACCCCAGCGAGAAGAACGACAGCGTGACCAGCACGATGAGGACTCGGCGCACGAGCCGGTCGGCATGCGCGATTCGGAACCCTTCGACGATGCGCCCGACCATGCCCGTCTCCGGTGGAACCGCCGGGCGGCGTGGATAGCGGACCACGAGCAACGCCCCAATCGCGAACAGATAGGTCCCCGCGTTGATGAAGAACACGGGCGGCGCTCCCGTCCCGGCGTAGATCGCCGCCCCGATCGCCGGCCCGATCACCCGCGAGAGGTTCATCTGCACCGACTGCAGCGCCACCGCGCCGGGAAGGTCGGGGCGGGGCACCAGCGTCGGGAGGATCGCGCTCAAGGCGGGAGCACCGAGCGCGTTGCCGAGCCCGATCACCAGCACACAGGCCAAGATCGCCCCCCGCGACGGGTGAGCCGCGGTGGCGAGGAACGCCAGCACGATCGAGAAAATCAGCTGCTCCCACTGGGTCCACAAGAGGAGCCGCCGACGATCGAGCACGTCAGCGAGGGCCCCGCCGACGTTCGAGAGGAAGAGGAGCGGGCCGAGCTGCGCGAAGAACAGCAGGCCGACGTAGGTCGCCGAGTGGGTCAGCGTGTACCCGTAGGCGCCGAGCAGCACGTTCTGCATCCAGGTGCCGATGTTGGAGGCGAACGTCCCGGACCAGACAATTCGGAAGTCGCGGTGGCGCAGCGCGGCGCGGGCGGTGCCTCGGACCAGGATGCGGTCACCGTCGACGAGGGCATCCGTCGCGTCTTCGGGTCCCGGCATGTCCAGTCCCATCCGATGAACCTACGCGTCGAGTCGCTGAGCCCCCGAGCCAGATTCGTCCAGACCCAGTGCGGCAGCGAACGCGGCGGTCCAGTCCCGATAGCCACGCTCGCTCGGATGGAAGTGGTCCGGCGCGAACTTTTCGGCCCACGGCGGGCCTGTGCGCGCCCAGACGTCAGCGACGACCAGACCGCGGGTGGCGGCCTGGGCGCGGATCACCTCGTTGATGACCGGAGCCCGGCTTCGGCCCAGCCCGTGCGGCAGGGTCGCGACGACGGCGCCCGGGGAAGGCGATCGAGCAGCGTGGTCAGATCGCGCAGGATCCGTCGCAGAACCGGGCGCCACGTCACGTCGTTGGCCCCGACGGCGCACGTCACCAGGTTCGGTGGTGACGGGAGCCGATCGAGCCAACCGAGCTGGTTCGTGATGACGTCACGCAGCCGAGCCCCGGTCCGCGACGCGTTCACCACCCTCCAGGACCTTCCGTCCCGCGCCTCGAGTAGTGGGCGCAGCTGACCGACATAGCCCCGATCGGGCGCGGGAGCCCCGATCCCCTGCGCGGTGGAATCCCCGAGCGCGAGCCAGAGCGGTCCCGAACGTGCGATCGCCGATGCGTTCGATGTCTCCCATTCGGCGCGGAACGGCTCGACCGAGTCGAGTGTCACCGCGATCCCGGGCCGGAGACGACGCACGAGGCCGTTGTTGAGGAGACCCATCGGCCTATCCTGCCCGTGATGGCCCGACAGACGCGGCTGCGCGACGACGCCCTGCGCGAGGAGCTGCTCGCGATGGGTTCCCGGCCCGGCGATCCGCGTCACGCCGACCGGCTGTGGGAGATCCTCGACGACTACGAGATATGGCCGGGTCTGCGCCTCGTCGGCGAAGACGGCGAACGGGCTGCGTGGCTCGTGGTGCAGCTCGCCGACGCGGAGTTGCAGCGGCGGGTGCTCCCCCACCTCGAGGTCGCGGTCGATCAGGGTGACGCGAACCCGTCGCATTACGCGTGTTTGGTGGATCGGGTCCGGATGAGCGAAGGGAAGCCTCAGGTGTACGGGTCGCAGTTCGTCGTCCACAGCGACGAGACCCTCGCGCCGTGGCCGATCGACGACCCGGGCGGCGTCGACCAGCGACGGTTTCGGGTCGGCCTTCCGCCGCTCGCGGCGCAGGCCCGCGATATGGAGCACCAGTATCGGGTGCGGGGCGTGCTGTGGGGTCGAGCCTGGATCGCCTGACGTCCCTCGCTACGCGACGGGCAGCTTCGTGTCGGCGGCCCGCCAGCAGTACCAGGCAGCCACGGTCCGGAACGGCCGGTACACGTCGCCGAGCGGTTCGAGCGCACGCGCCGTCGGCGCCGGGTCGAGGCCGTGGATTCGCCCATAGCCCTTCCGGACACCGAAGTCGTCGACTGGCCACACGTCGAGCCGTCCGAGCTGGAAGATCAAGAACATCTCGGCTGTCCACCGGCCGATCCCGCGCACGAGCGTCAACTCCCGGATGATCTCATCGTCGGGCAGGCGCGCCACGCGGTCGAGCTCGACGTCGCCGGCGACGACGTGCGCCGCGAGGTCCCGGATGGTGGACGCCTTGTTGCGCGAGAGCCCTGCGGATCGAAGGCGCTCTTCGGGCAGCGCCAGGACTGCCTCGGGGGTCGGCCCGGATTCGAAGAGCGCTTGGAACCGGCCGTGGATTGTTCGCGCGGCAGCCCCGGCCAGCTGCTGGTAACACACGGCACGGGCAATCTCGGCAAAGTGGTCGAAGCGGGGCCGACCGCGCCGCAGGTCCGGTGGTCCGACTTCCTCGATGATGCGGCGCAGGCGCGGGTCGCGACCCGCCAGCTCGGCGGTGGCGTCGAGCAGCGCTCGGCGGACTCGGGGCATCTAGGCCCGCTCAAGCTGGAACAAGGCGACCGACGCGTCGAAGCCCCGGAGGAGGTGTTCGCCGATCGGCCGGAACGACAACTGGTTGGACTGGGCCCGGTCCCGGACGACGTCCGTGACGAGCACCGAGCCGGGCTCCGCGAGCTTCGCGGCTCGAGCCGCGGTGTTCACGATGGGCCCGTAGTAGTCGCCGTAGCCGCGCACGAGGGAACCGGCGGCGAGGCCGCCACGAAGCCGTGACAGCACGGCATGACGCTCGACCCGTTCCGCCAGTTCGAGCGCGACGGTGCAGGCCGCGTGGGCGTCGATGGTGACGAACATGACCTCGTCACCGATGGTCTTGACCACCCGACCGTCGCTGCCCGACACCAGCTCGGTGGCGTCACTCTCGAACGCGCTGATCAGGGCCCCCAGCTCGGCGGGCGGAAGCCGCTCCGCGAGGCTCGTCGAGCCGACAAGGTCGAGGAACCCGACGGTCAGATCCGAGGTGTCGAAGTTGCCCGCGGCCTGGGTGCGTCGCGTCGCCGCCTCGCAATGGTGGACGAACAGGTTGGCGAGTACGTCCGGGACCTCATCGAAGAGGATGAGCGTCGCCGCTTCGATCGCTTGGGTGCGCGCCAGCTCACCGGCGTCTTCGGCGTCGAGGCGGGGGACGACACCCTGTCCGAAGTTGGTCATCGCGGCATCGGCGATGCTCGAGAGTGCGGCCCCGGCCACCCGGGAGAACTGCAGGGCCGATTCGACCCCGAACATCTCGGCCGCCGCGGCGAAGAGACGGAACGTCACGATGTCGGCCTCGAAGAATGTCGCCTCGTCGGCCCCCGGGTCGCCGAGTCCGGCGGTGCGGCTGATCCGCTGGGCGAGCTCGATCGGTATCCCGGCCCGTCGGGTCGCTTCTCGAGTGGTGAGCCGGGGTCGACGACGCTGCAGGAGTTCACCGGCGAGGCCGGGGAGGTTCCCGTCGGAGACCGCGATCGCGAGGTCGCCGGTCGTCGCGCCCCGTTCCGACAAGTAGCGAAGGGTGGCAAGGCGATCGGCCGCGGCGAGCGCGTGGGGGTCGTAGAGACCGTGTTCGGCCCACTTGCTCGCGTCGGCGTCCACGCCACGCCACGGTATCCAGTCGCTCGGTGGGCCAGGCCGCTGCAACGACGAGGCTCCCGGCGCGTCCGGACCGCGTCGATAGGTGGGGGTGGAGACGGCCGTGGTCGGTGACCGCCGAGGCCAGTCCCGAGGTGACGGCCGGTAGCATCGCCGCGTGCGCCACCGCCGTCGCGTCGTACTCACTGGAGTGGTGGCACTCACCGCGCTCGCCGCGGCGTGTGGTGGTAGCGGGGGCCCGACCCTCGACCGCAAGGCGACCGCGGCGCCGAGCACGACACCGACAACGCTGCCCTCGTACGTCAGCCTCAAGGCCACCGCCCGCGTCCCGAATGTCAAGGTCTACGACGCGCCCACGTCGCGGCAGCCGTCGCACAACTTCGCGAACCCGTGGCTGTTGAACAACGACGCCAAGCTTCCGGTCGAGCTCGTCTTCCTCGTTGAGCAGCGCCAAGGCCCCTGGGTCCAGGTGCTGCTCCCGATCCGGCCCAACGGCACCACCGGCTGGGTGCGCAACCAAGACGTGACCGTGGAGCAAGACGTGTTTCGGATCACGATCGAGCTCCGCGCGCATCGCCTCGTCGTCTACAACGGCGACTCCGTGCTGCTGAGCGACACGGTGGCGATCGGCGCGCCCGCGACCCCGACGCCGACGGGGACGTACTACATCCGGGTCCTCATCAAGGCACCCGATCCGACCACCGTCTACGGCCCGTACGCGTACGGCCTCTCTGGCCACTCCGAGGCGCTCAACACGTTCGACGGCTCAGACGCCGAGGTCGGCATCCATGGCAACAACGACGCGTCGGTGCTCGGCACCGATGTGAGTCACGGCTGCATCCGGATGAGCAACGACAAGATCACGAGACTGGCCGGGGTGCTGCCCTTCGGGACGCCGGTCCAGATCACGACCTGACCCAGCAACGGTGATCCCGCCGGATCCAACTGCCATCTGAGAGGGCGCCGACCATGGCTGACGTACTCGAGATCGCCGATCGGCTCTGGCGGGGTGAGCTCGACACCACCCAGTACCACCCGTTCGGCCACGTCGAT
>DAIPLE010000073.1:6225-9661 GCA_036769425.1 Actinomycetota bacterium | reverse complement strand
GACCCTCACGTCAGCGTCCAAGTCGGTGCCGATCGCTTCGAGGCCACCGCCCGTACCGCGTCAGCCGAGGAGAAACGGCACTGGTGGCCAACGATGGCTGCAATCTGGCCCGCGTACGACGACTATCAAGCCAAGACCGACCGCGACATTCCCGTCGTGGTCATCACCCGCCGATGACGCGTCGCCCTCGTTCGGTGCCGGCACCAGTGGCGAGAGGATTCGGGTGAAGTTCGACACCGGAACCGACCGGCTCGAGATCTTCAGCGACGCGGTCATCGCGATCGCGATCACGCTGCTGGTCCTCGACATCAAGGTCCCGAATTCGAGGGACGGACGGCTCATCCACGACTTGTGGCAGAGGTGGCCGTCGTATGTCGCCTACGTCTTGTCGTTCGCGGTGATCGGGATCATGTGGGTGAGCCACCACTCGATGTTCGAGCGCATTCACCACGTCGACCGGCGCCTGCTGTTCCTGAACCTGTGGCTGCTCCTCGGCATCGGGTTCTTGCCGTTCCCGACCGCGCTCCTTGCCGAGTACGCCCGTCAGGGTGGCAGCAACTCCCACGCTGCCGCCGCGATCTACAGCGCCACCATGACGTTCATCGGGTTCGCGTTTCTCTCGATCTGGGTGCATCTTTCGCGCCACCCATACCTCCTCGAGGAACGCGCCAGCTCGGCGAGCCTGCGGCGGTCGATCCATCTGTCGCTGGTCAGCCCGGTGGTCTACGGGGCCTCCATCGGTCTCGCCTTCGTGAGCGCCGAAGCCTGCTTCGTCGTGTACGGACTCGCCGCCCTCTACTTCGCGTGCGGTCCGTCGTCGCGGGCGCTGTCGCGGCTCATGGAGCGATCGAGCGACCCGTCGCCGGAGGGCGACAGCGGGAGTCCCGTCGCTCCCCCGGGCCCGACGGAGCTGCAAGCCGCGGCGGACGACGACCCCGAGCCGCCCGGCCCGTCACCCGCGGCGGTGCCAGACCGGGGTCCAGACCCGTCAGCGTCGTCGGTCCCCGAGGACCGGGGTCCGGCTCCGACCCATCAGCCCTGAGCAGACGACGCCGGTCACCGGCGAAGGGATGGTCAGCGTGAGCGAGACCCTGTCCGGTATCCGCGTGCTCGAGGTCGCCTCGTGGACCTTCGTGCCCGCGGCGGGGGCGATCCTCGCCGACTGGGGCGCCGACGTCATCAAGGTCGAACATCCGGTCAGTGGGGATCCCCAACGAGGGTTGATCAGCTCCGGTCTCGTGCCGGCCGCGGCGGGCGGGTTCAACTACATGATCGAGCAGCCGAACCGCGGGAAGCGCAGCGTCGGGATCAACCTGGCCCACGACGACGGCCGTGAGCTCCTCTACCAGCTCGCGGCGACCTGCGATGTCTTCCTCACCAACTTCCTTCCCACGGCGCGAGCCAAGCTGCACATCGACGTTGACGACATCCGTGAGCATCAGCCGTCGATCGTCTACGTGCGGGGCAGCGGACAAGGCACCCGAGGCGCCGACGCCGGAAAGGGCGGCTACGACGGGGCCTCCTACTGGGCTCGGGGTGGAATCGGCTCCGCCCTGACCCCGCGCGAGGTGGAGCCGCCGATCGGGCAGCGCCCGGCGTTCGGTGACGTGATGGGCGGCATGGCCCTGGCCGGGGGGATCGCGGCGGCGCTCCTGCAACGGGAACGGACAGGGATCGCGTCCGTCGTGGATGTCTCGCTCCTCGGCACCGCGCTGTGGAACATCTCGCCCGACGTGGTCGCCGCGAAGCTGTACGACGCCGCGGCGATGCCGCGTTACGACGCGGACGCCCCACCGAACCCACTCGTCGGCTCCTACCGGACCCAGGACGCCCGCTACGTCACCCTCGTGATGCTCGAGTCGGACCGATTCTGGGGTGACTTCTGCGTCCACCTCGAACATCCCGAGCTGGTCGATGACGCGCGGTTCGAGAACGCGGCGGCGCGCTTCGAGCACCGGCGGGAGTGCCGGGCCGTGATCGCCGAGATCTTCGCCGCGGCGACGTTGGCCGAGTGGCGAGAGCGGCTGGCAACGATGGACGGCGTCTGGGCTCCGATGCAGACGGCCCGGGAGATTCACGACGACACGCAGGTGATCGCCAACGGCTATCTCCCGACGGTCGCCTCTGACGACGGATCCCCCGTGGCGCTCGTCGCGAACCCGGTGCAGTTCGACGAGACGCCACCGGTGCTCCGGCGAGCACCCGAGCACGGCCAGCACACCGAGGAGGTGCTCCTCGAGGTCGGCGTCACCTGGGACGAGCTCGCCGACCACAAGGAATCGGGGGCCATCCTCTAGGTGGATCGGCCACGGACGGTCCGATCGGTGCCGCCGCGGTGATCAGGACGCCGCCGACGCGAACGCGCGCGTGACCTCGCGCCATCGCGCGAGCCGACCCCCGTTCTGATCCCAACCCTCGGTGGCTCCGTACATGACCAGACGGTCAGCGATTCCCGCGTACCGCTCGACGAGAACATCGGCGAGGTCATCCCACGTCGCGGTCACGGTGTAGACGTCGAGCATCTCGTCGGTGATCGTGGCCGCCATGCCCGCGAGGTCTCCGGTCCGCTGCAGTTCGTGGAGCCGGTCGGCGGTTCCCTCCCAGCCGTGCAGGTCGAAAACACCGCCGTACGTGCGCGTCGAGCCGTAGAAGGCGACCCGGAGCCGCAGCTCGTCGCGCGCCCGGTGAAGCTCGGCCTCGGTGTCACCGACGCTCGCCATCACCGGACAGGTGATCACGAGGTCGGAGCGATCTCGACCGGTCGCCTGGGCCCCTTCCAGCGCCGACGGGAGAACAACCTCCTGGAGGTACCGGACGGAGTGGAACGGGTGGACGTGGATGCCGTCGGCGACTTCGCCGGCCATGCGTGCCATCCACGGTCGCACGGCCGCCACGTAGATGGGCACGTCCGGATGCTCGATCGGTCCCGGGCTCCAGGTCGTCGGGAGGAGATTCATGGACCAGTAGTCGCCGTGGAAGTCGAGGGGCGCGTCGCCTTGGAAGGCGTCGAAGATCGCCCGCAAAGCGAGGATGTACTCGCGCAGACGGGAGCCGGGATGGCTGAACTCCGTCCCGTACCGCCGTTCGATGTGGGCTTTCACCTGGGTGCCGAGACCGAGGACGAAGCGGCCGTTGGTGGCATCGGCGAGTTCCCACGCGACCTGGGCCGTAACCATCGGGCTGCGTGGAAAGGCCAACGCCACCGCGGTGCCGATGTCGAGCGCGTCGGTGGTCAGGGCCGCGGCGGTGCAGCCGGTGTACGCGGTGCGGCCGCTCTCGGTGAACCACAGCCCGTCGAAGCCCGCGGCTTCGACCTCGCGGACCAAGGCGGGGACCCGGGTGACGGGCTGGCCCATCGCGATGGCGTCGAGCTTCATCGGCCCTCCCGGCTCAACGACGCGCTGCTGTCACGGCTCGAGCAGGACGTCGACGGCCC
>DAIPLE010000073.1:4149-6215 GCA_036769425.1 Actinomycetota bacterium | reverse complement strand
AGTCATCACGGCACGCTTCCATTCGCCGAGCGGAAACCGGTGGGTGATCATCGGGGTGAGGTCGAGCCCTCGGGTGACGAATTCGAAGTAGTGCTACCCCGGCGGTCTTGCCCATCGCTTCGCGGGCGAGGCTGTGACCGAACACGAGGGCTTTCATTGAAGGGCGGCTTTCGCTTGGTCGGGACGGACCGTCAGCGGCGGGGCGGCCGCACCACGATAGGGGACCAGACACGGCGACGGCGGTGAGCGCGCACCGGTGCCCGCCCCGCGCAGACGAGTCACGTTCGGTTCGCGGCGACGGTCCATTCGAGACGCGCTACTCGCTGCGAGGCGGGCACCGCCTGGTCGGGTCCGCGATCGTCGGCGACGCCGACGATGCCGTAGTCGTCGTGGGCACGGTCGATCCACGGGTAGAAACCGAGCCCGCCGTTCCCGCTCGCGACGACGGTGCCGTCGGCCGGGTCGGTGACGTCACGCCAGACGCCGAGCCCATAGCTGGGGATGCGCGTAATCGCGACCGCGGCGTCGTGGCTGGTGTCGAAGCCTCGCACTTGGTCCCGCTCGATCTCGAGGACCGAGGCCGGCGCGAGGACTTGGCGGGGCCCCGAAGCCCCGAGATGGACCAGCATGTCGAGAAATCGGGCGTAGTCGTCGACGCTCGAGATCGCTGATGCTGACGGGTCGGGATTCTGGGACCGGGGTCGCGTCGTGCCGTCGAATCGTGTTCGTCGCATCCCGACGGGATTCGCGATTCGGTCTTCGAAAGCTCGTTCAAATGATTCGCCGGTGACCACCTCGATGATCCTTCCTGCCACCGCGTACCCAACCGAGGAGTAGTGGAACGCACGGGGTTGGCTCGGCGACGCAGCCGCAGCCGCGGTCTGGTCCACGCAGTCACGGAGCGTCGTGGTCTCGTCGCCGACACAGACGGAATCGGGAAGACCCGACGTGTGCGACAGCAGCGAGCGGATCGTCACCGCGCTCGTTCCGCCGCCGAAATTGGGAAGGAAGCGGGCCACGGGGTCATCGAGGGCGAGTCGTCCCTGATCGACGAGGGTCATGAGCGTCGCCGCGGTCAGCCACTTACTAGCCGAGGCGATCGGCATGAGCGTGCTGGTGCGAACGCCGCCGTAGGAGCGGCGAAACAGGGTGGTCCGGTCGTGGACGACGAGGGTGGCCCCCCCTCCGTGCCCGCGGACCCGGCGTTGCATCGCGGAGTCGACCCGGTCGAAGCCGGCCGGGTCGCGGCCCCGCGTGGGAGCGCCCGCCGCCGGCACCGCCATCAGCGCCGCGCCCGCCACGCCGGACGCCACCAAGCCCGCGAGCAGCGGGCCCAGGCGGGTCCGCCGGGAGAAGCCTCGACGACACCGTGGCATCGCCTGATCATGGCGCGGCCTCGCCCCTCGGGGGGGCAAACACATGTTCGTATCGACGTCTACGCTGAGCCGGGTGGACACCTCGCTGGTCTCGCCGGAGCTCAACGCCGAGCAGCGACGGGTGGTCGAGCACGGTGATGGTCCGCTCCTGGTGATCGCCGGCGCCGGGACCGGCAAGACCAAGACCCTGGCCGCTCGGGTGGCGACCCTGATCGATCGGGGCGTGCGGCCGGAACGCATCCTCCTCTTGACGTTCAGCCGACGGGCCGCCGGCGAGATGCTGCGCCGCGCCGGGCAGGTCACCGATCCCGTCGCGGCGCGCCTGGTCTGGGGCGGGACCTTCCACGCCATCGGTCATCGGCTGCTCCGCGTGCACGGGGCGGCGCTCGGGCTGGCCGCCGGCTTCAGCGTTCTTGATCAGGGCGACGCCGCAGAGCTGATGGGGCTGGTGCGAAGCGAAGTGGCGACGGATCTCGAGGATCGACGCTTCCCGCGCAAGGACACCTTGCTGGGCATCTACTCGCGGGTCGCCAACACCCAACGGCCTTTGCGTGAGGTGCTCGATCGGGCGTTTCCCTGGTGCGCCGCCGACCCGGACACCATCGCGACGATCTTCGGCGCGTACACCGATCGGAAGCGGGCGCAGGCGTTGCTCGACTTCGACGACCTGTTGCTGTTCTGGGCCAGCGC
>DAIPLE010000073.1:2119-4049 GCA_036769425.1 Actinomycetota bacterium | reverse complement strand
AGCGGGCGCAGGCGTTGCTCGACTTCGACGACCTGTTGCTGTTCTGGGCCAGCGCGACCCGCCAGCCCCACCTCGCGGCCCGGCTCGAGGCGCTCTTCGACCATGTGCTCGTCGACGAGTACCAGGACACCAACTACGTCCAGGCGGAGATCGTTCGCGCCATGACCCGGACCTCGAGGGGGGTCATGGTGGTCGGAGACGACGCCCAAGCCATCTACGGGTTCCGCGCCGCGACGGTTCGCAACATCTTGGACTTCCCGAGCCAGTACCCGGGCACCACGGTCGTGGCGCTCGAGGAGAACTACCGCTCCACGCCACCCATCCTGGCGGTCGCGAACGCGGTCATCGCTCAGGCCGCCGAGCGGCACGACAAGCAGCTGTGGTCGCAACGACCGACCGGGCGACCGCCTCAGCTCGTGACGTGCGCCGACGAGCAGTCACAGGCCGACGAGGTCTGCGACTCGGTGCTGGCCCACTACGAGGAAGGCATCGCCCTTCGTGATCAGGTCGTCCTGTTCCGGGCCGCGCACCACAGTGATCTCCTCGAGGTCGAGCTGACCCGCAGGGGGATCCCGTTTGTGAAGTACGGAGGGCTCCGCTTCCTCGAGGCCGCTCATATCAAGGACCTCCTGGCGCTGCTCCGGGTCCTCGACAACCCGTATGACGAGCTGGCCTGGTTCCGGGGGCTGCAGCTCGTGGACGGAATAGGTCCAACCTCGGCGCGCCGGCTGCTCGAGACAATGGGGGTCCGCCCCCGCTCCGGTGACTCCCGACACCCGGTGGAGCGGATCCTGGACGCGGGCACTGCCGTCCGGCCGACGGCTCGCCACGAGCTCGCCGACCTAGGGGCGGCACTCGCGGCGTGCGCCGACGGGGACCGGATCGAGCCCACGGCGCAGGTTGCCCGATTGCGGCAGTTCCTCGACCCAATCGTCCGTCGCCGCTATGACCACCCGGAGAGCCGCTTGCACGACCTCGAGGAGCTCGAGCACCTGGCCCTCACGTATACGAACCGAGCTCAGCTCGTTGCCGAGCTCGTCCTCGACCCCCCAATCGCCACGAGTGATCTCGCGGGGCCACCGTCGCTCGACGAGGACTACCTCATCCTGTCAACGGTGCACTCGGCGAAAGGTGGCGAATGGGACGCGGTGCATGTGATCGATGCCGCGGACGGGATGTTTCCATCCGATCTCGCCACCCGCGACCCCGACGAGATCGACGAGGAGCGTCGCCTGTTCTACGTGGCACTCACTCGCGCTCGTGATCATCTCCACGTGTACTTCCCGTTGCGCTACTTCCACCGACGGGTCGGCCCCGACGACCGCCATCACTACGCGCAGTTGACTCGGTTCCTGGCCCCGGTGAAGCAGGATCTCTTCGAACGCCACTGCCCCGGGCCTCGGACCGGCCCAGCACTCGCGGCCGCGGCTGGGTCGACGAGGCCCCTGGGCGTCGACGTCGACCGGGCGCTCGAAGCGCTCTGGCAGTAACGGCCGAGCCCGGCCCGGCGGCGTGCCGCCAGGTTCTCACCGTTCTCTTACACCACTCTCAGGTCGTTTTCGACAGAGTGAACAACGTCGGTGTCTCGACCCAAGGAGGACGATGTTCCGCAACCAGACCATCAACGAGCGGCGCTCGCCGCGTGTCGTGGCCCTCGTGGCCACCACGTTGGCGACCCTCGCGCTCGTCATAGCGTTCGCGCCACTCGCGGTCGCCCAGACACCGGACCCGGGTCCGCCCGGCGGGCATCCGCCGAACCTCACGGATGCGCAGAAGACGTGCCTGACCCAACACGGCGTTCAGCTCCCGACACCGAACGCCGGACAGCGGCCGGCCCCACCCACGAATCAGCAGCGCCAGGCCTTCGAAGCCGCAGGGAAGGCCTGCGGTGTGCAGCCGCCGAAGGGTCACCGGGTCGAGCTCACCGCCG
>DAIPLE010000073.1:0-2109 GCA_036769425.1 Actinomycetota bacterium | reverse complement strand
GGATCACGCCACCGACGCCGTGCTCGGCCAAGCCCACGTCGCGGCCTTCGGCGCAGCAACGGGCTACGTTTGAGGCCGCCGCAAAGGCCTGCGGGCTCCCTGCGCCGCCCAAGGGCCCGCCGACCAGCAGCTAGTCAGCCCGCCCGGTGCGGGCAGCCGTGGTTCCCCCGCCTCGGCTGCCCGCCCTGCGGTGGCCGCGAAGACGCTCGGTCATGGCGCGGATCGGGTCAGTGCCTGCCCCACGCCGCTTCGAACTCGCTCATGCTGCCCGGATGCTCGGTCCGGCGGGCGATCTTGTCGTCGCGGAACTCGACGAGGTGCGCGGTCTGGTACTCGTGATGGTCGCCGTCTCGGTAGAAGTGGTGGACGAGGAGCAGAACCCCGTGCTCGTCGTTCGCGACGACATCGATCACATCCTCTTGGAACGTGCCGCCGGTCTTGGCGATCGTGTCGACAATCCACGGGGTGAACTCGTCACGGTTGTAGGTACCGCTCACCGACGCGTATCCGGGAACGGCGAAGACCACATCGTCGGTGCAGCCGTCCAAGAATCCCGCCAGGTCGCCTTGAGCGAACCGGTCGTACAACTCCCGGAGCCGGCGCTCCTTCGCGTGTGCCATGACCGAGCAACCCCCTGGGTCGGCCGCGAGCCGCGGCGAGGATAATCGCGCGCAATTTACACCCGGGTCGATGTCGACGGCAGCCAGGGCCTGCGACGAGGCGCGGCACTATCGTGAGACGCCACCGACCCGGAGGTCGTCATGCAGGCTCGTCGTGTCGTCACCGGCCACGCTGCCGATGGCAAGTCCGTCTTCGTCTCCGACGAGACGATCGAACCCGTGACGTTGGGGCTGCTGACCGGCACCGAGTTCCACCAGCTCTGGGCACGCGACGCGACCGCCTCGATCCCCGACGACACCACGACGACGCCGCGCCCGGTGTACTTCCCCGCCGTGGGCGGGTTCCGGTTCGGGTTCTTCACCCTCGGACCCGAGTCGGTCGCGTCGCCGGCCGAGATCGACATCGAAGCCGGGCTCCAGGAACTGAACGAGAGACTGCCCGGGATGGCGGAGGTCATGGAGCCCGAGCACCCGGGGATGCACACCACCGACACGATCGACTTCGACATCGTCATCTCGGGTGAGGTCTGGCTCGAGCTCGACGACGGCGCCGAGGTCCAGCTGCGGGCCGGAGATTCGGTGATCCAGAACGGCACCCGTCACGCCTGGCACAACCGCTCGTCACAGCCGTGCACCGTGGCCGTCGCCCTCATCGGCGCTGCCCGCACCACTGGCTAGCGACCCGCTCAGCCACCGGGCCCGCCCCTCGGGGCCTCCACGGCCCGTCTCGATTTCTCCGTTCAGGGACTTGCTTCGCGCGCCGATGTTTGCCTTCAGGTTTCGGCGGGCAAAGGACCGACCATGGGAAATGACGGAATCGTGGTGACCGACCAGGACTGGGCCGAGGCCGGCACTGTCAGCCGATGCGGCGGTCGCCGATAGCGAGCACGGCGCGGCGAGGATCAGAGCGACGAGCGGAACGATCAGGGTGCGCCGGATCATGGGCAGACTCCTCGGTTGGCCCGGCCGCCGAGCGCAGGACCCTCGGGCGCAGACCGATGGATAGTCGGGAGCGATCGGTTTTGCCGGCCGCGGGTCAGCCGGTCACGACCGTGCGGAATCGGGTGACGACGGCGTTGACAATGCTCATGCGCTCGGGGAGAGGCAGGATGGCGTTCTGGAACTGGAACCCGGTGACGGCGCGCCCAACCCGAACCACAACCAGGTCGGAGACCAGGGTGACCACGGCGCCGTGGTTCGGAGCGCTGATCAAGAACTCGTAGCCGAGGGCCTGGTCACCCAACCCGGCGAGATCCGTGAGGGGCGTGACGACCGCGGTCCCGGAGGCTTGCTTCGCGATCTTGTCCACGACGGCCTGGACACAGGCCTGACCTTGGGGCCCGTCGTACGCCGTGGCCAAGCTCTGGGCTGCGCCGCCGTTCCGGCCGACGAAGACCACGTCTTGGGCTGCCCCGATCTGGTCGGGCGCGACGAACTTGCGGGAGAAGGCGCGACTCGCACCTCGATTGGCGGCGCTCAACGCCGCGCG
>DAIPLE010000072.1:0-9673 GCA_036769425.1 Actinomycetota bacterium | reverse complement strand
ATCGACAGCCCGACGATCGGGGTCGGGGTCCGACTCGAGACCAGCAGCGCGAACGCGATCACCCAAGCCCGAGCCGGGGACCGTCAGCTCACCCTCGGCGTCCTGTCCGACACCGGCGCGAAGGTCCAGAAGGGGGAGCTGCTCTTTACCTCCGCGGTCAGGAACTCGGCGTTCCCGCCCGACGAGCCGGTGGGCAAGGTGGTCAGCTCCACCAAGTCCGTCGGTGCCCTCGCCCCGACCATCACGATCAGCACCCTCGTCGACCTCAGCAACCTCGACTTCATCAAGGTGCTCCGCTGGCCCGACCCAACCGCGACCCCCTCCGGCGGGTGATCACCGGCTCGTGGTCAACCGTCGAATCCGACTCGTCCTCGTCGTCATCAGCCTCGTCGTGCTCCAGACGACGGTCTTCACGCACCTGCGGGTCTTTGGGGCCGTCCCCGATCTGACCCTGGTCGCGACTATCGCCATGGCCTACGAGGAAGGTCCCATGGCGGGGGCCGTCTTCGGCTTCGCCGCTGGGCTCTCCACCGACCTGTTCCTCTCGACCCCACTGGGACTCTCCGCGTTGGCGTTCGCGCTCACCGCGTACGGCGTCGGACTGTTCCAAAGCGGTCTCATCCGCGAGTCGCGCGGGATTGCGTCGGTTCTCGGCGGGGTGGGCGGCATCGTCGGGAACGCCATCTTTCTCATCGTCGGCGGGATCGCGGGGCACGGCGAGCTGGTCTCGGTGCACAACATCCAGGTCGTGATCGTCGCCTCGCTCTACGACGCACTGGTCGCGGTCGCCGTGTTCCCCTTTGTGCGCTGGGCGGTGCGGGATGCCGACACCGGAAGGACCCGGCCCCAACGCTAGGCTCGTCCCGATACGTGACCCCCGCGTACGGGCTGTCGCGCCGTCTCGGCGAGCGTGGTGGATGATGGCCCTGGGCGGACCGTGGGCGCGGTCGACGCACCAGACCGAGCAAGTTGACGGGATGATGGACGCGTGACGGATTCCAACAGTCGGCTCCGACTCTCAGTCATCGGCGTGATCATCGGCGCGCTCTTCTGTGGTCTCCTCGCTCGCCTCTGGTTCCTGCAGATCGGGTCCTCGAACAGCTACGCCGCCCAAACCCAAGCCAACCGGATCCGCACCATCACCGAGCCCGGATACCGGGGCGAGATCCTCGATCGCAACGGCACCCCCATCGTCGAGAACACGCTCGTCAACAGCATCGAGATCTCCCGCGGTCTCCCGCTCAGCCAGCTCAAGGTGACGGTCAAGAGCCTCGCCAAGCTGCTCAACACCCCCGAAACCCAGATCTGGAAGCAGGTGAACAACCCGCGCCTCACCGCCTACCAACCCATCCCGATCGCGTGGCCGTCGGGCACCTCTGGGTCGACCACCGTCCCCACCACCGCTCCCTCCGGGTCGACCCCCGTTCCGACCACCGTCCCGTCCGGGTCGACCACCGTCCCCTACGACGGTCTCGTGTACATCAAAGAGCGCCCCGAGCAGTTCCCGGGCGTCATCGCCACCCAGCGCAGCGTCCGGAAATACCTGTTCGCCTCCACCACGCCCACCCCTCCCGGTGGCATCCCCAGCTACGCGTCGCAGCTCCTCGGCTACGTCGGCGCCGTCAACGGCCAGGACCTCAAGCTGCACAAGGGCGAGGGCTACAACGGCGATGACGTCATCGGCAAGGACGGCATCGAGCAGGTCTTCGAGAGCGAGCTGCGCGGCACGCCCCACACCCGCAAGCTCGAAGTCGATAGCCGCGGCCGAATCGTGCGGGTCATCAGCGACACCCCCGCCAAGACCGGCAACGACCTCAAGCTCACGATGGACGTCAATATCCAGAAGGTCGCCGAAGACTCGTTGCAGCAGGGGATCCTCCAGGTCCGCGGGATGCGCGACAACGCGTTCAAGAACCAGCTCAAGAACTTCGCGGCGCCTGGCGGATCGGCCATCGTGCTCGACGCCCGAGACGGTTCCGTCGTCGCGATGGCCTCGAACCCGACCTTCGACGTCACGAAGTTCACCAGCGGCGTCCCGGTCGACGAGTTCAAGACCCTCACCGATCCGGCCAGCAACTTCCCGTTGCTGAACCGTGCCACCCAGGGCCTCTACCCCCCGGGGTCGACGTTCAAGCTCATCACGGCGATCGCCGCGCTCGAGCACGCCCAAGCCATCAACGCGATCCCCGGGACGGCCGGCTATAACTTCGTCGACAATGGCTGCGTGAGCTTCGGGAACCCGCCCACGCAGTTCTGCAACGCCGGGAAGACCCCGCACGGCAACGTGGACCTCCCGCACGCCATCGAGGTCTCCAGCGACGTCTACTTCTACAACCTCGGTTTCAAGTTCTGGCGAACCTTGCAGGGCAACAGCAAGACCAACCCGCCCACGCCGCCCGACGCCAAGAACGGCTACGGGATCCAAACCGTGGCTCGACAGTTCGGCTTCGGACGCTCCACCGCCGTCGGTCTCCCCCAGGAGGCCAGCGGCCGTATCCCCGACCAGGCGTTCAAGCAGGCGATCAACAAGCAGGACCCGAACCCGTTCACGCGAGAGTGGCTGCCCGGTGACAGCGCCAATGTCGCGACCGGCCAGGGTGACGTCCTCGTCACCCCGCTCCAGCTCGCCCGGGCGTACGCGACGTTCGCCAACGGCGGGACGCTCACCTCACCTCGCCTGGCGAGCGAGGTGCTCGCCCCCGGCGACCACACCACCATCGTCCGGGACCTACCCGTTCAGCAGGACGCCAAGATCAACCTCAAGCCCGACGTTCGCGCCACGATCCTGTCCGGCCTCTCCGGCGCGGTGAACGCCAGCGACGGGACGGCCAAGGCCGCGTTCAACGGGTACACGGGTCCGCCGCTCGTCGGCAAGACCGGCACCGCTCAGCAGCCCCCACCCCAGGAGGACACGGCGTGGTTTGTGGGGATCATCAATCCCGACTCCACCGATCCGAAGCAGCCGCAGTACGTCGTCGTTGTGAACGTCGAGCAAGCCGGCTTCGGCGGCACGGTCGCGGCCCCTATCGCCCGACGCATCATCGACGCGCTCAACGGCAACCTCAACCCGGCGCCGGTCCACGTCGCGCAACCCCAGAACGACTGATGAGCGTCGCCGGTCGCAACCGTCGGTACATGCAGGCCGCGGCGTATACGCCCCGAGCCCGGCGCCGCACGATCCTCGATGCCGACCTCGTGGCACGGCTCGACTGGATCCTGATCGGTGCCTGCACCGCGATCGTGTTGATCGGGTTCCTCATGATCTACTCGGCGTCGCGCAACATCGTCAGCGGCGATCCCGCGTACTTCGTGAAGCGTCAGCTCCTCGCGATCACCGTCGGTTTGATCATCGCCATGGTGCTGCTGCGCATCGACTATCGGAAGTTTCGGGACTTCTCGCTCCTCGGCTACGTGGTGACGGTCGCGATGCTGTTCTTCGTCCTGTCACCGATCGGGTCCGCCAGCAAGGGTCACCAGGCCTGGTATCAGCTTCCTTTTGGGTTTCAGTTCCAGCCGTCGGAGTTCGCCAAGTTCGGGCTGATCGTGGCTCTCGCCGGCTACGTGAACGAGCACCGCGACGAGATCGACCCGTGGCGCCTCAGCGTCATCGTCGGGTTGGCCCTCATCCCCATCGGGTTGGTCCAGCTCCAACCCGACCTCGGGACGAACATGGTGCTGATCTTCGCGGTCATCGGCCTGCTCGCGGTCGCCGGTGTCCGCGGCCGGTACCTGGTCGTCCTCGCGCTCCTCGGCATGACGCTCGTCTTCGCGGTGGTCAACGTCGGGATCTTGCAGAAGTATCAGGTCGACCGGCTCACCAGTGTCTTCGACACCAGCGCTCAGGCCAAGCAGGGCGTCGCGTACAACCAGGATCAGTCCAAGAAGACCATCGGCACCGGCGGATTGACCGGGTCGGGGCTCTTCAAGGGTCCCCAGACCCGGCTCGGGTTCGTTCCCGAGCAGCAGACCGACTTCATCTTCACCGCGGTCGGTGAGGAGCTCGGCTTCGTCGGCGGGGCGACCCTGCTCGCCCTCTTCGCCATCGTGCTGTGGCGGACCTGGCGAACAGCCCAGGTTGCCGCCGACCTGTACGGGACGTTGGTCTGCACCGGTGTCCTGGCGGTCTTCGCCTTCCAGATATTCGAGAACATCGGGATGACGATGGGAATCATGCCGGTGACGGGGATCCCACTGCCGTTCATGAGCTACGGCGGATCCAGCCTGGTGACGAGCTGCGCCTGTGTGGCGTTGGTCTGCAACGTCTACGCGCGCCGTTTCGAGTAACCCCCGATCCACCCGGCTGGACCTCCTTGGCGCGCCGCGAGGCGACGATTCAGCCCGGATTCAGCGAGCCGGAGTCCGAACGCCAGAAACCGGTAGACTCAGTGAGCAAATGACCACCCTGTGGCCGAGGATCGAGCCACTGTTGGCCCGGGTTGAGAAACCCGCTCGCTACATCGGGATGGAATCGGGCAGCGTCACGCCCGAGCATCGCACCGACCAGGTCTCCTGGCTGCTCGTCTATCCCGACACCTACGAGATCGGCCTCCCCAACCAGGGGCTCCAGATCCTCTACGAGATCATCAACGAACGGCCCGACGCGTGCGCCGAACGCGCCTATGCACCCTGGGTCGACCTCGAAGCCGAGCTCCGGGCCCGCGGGCTGCCGCTGTTCTCGCTGGAGACCCACCGTCCCGCCTCCGCCTTCGACATCGTGGCCTTCAACCTCTCGGCCGAGCTGATCTACACCAACGTGTTGAACTGCATCGACCTCGCCGGGATCCCCGTGCGCGCCGAGCACCGTTCCGACGACGCCCCGCTCGTCCTCGCCGGCGGCCACTGCGCCTACAACCCGGAGCCGCTCGCCGACTTCGTCGACGCGTTCGTCATCGGAGACGGCGAAGAAGCGGTCGGTGAGATCACCGCCGTCGTCTCCGCCGCCGGTCGTGACCGCCGCCGGACTGACCTGCTCCGGGACCTGGCCACGATCCCCGGCGTGTACGTCCCGTCGCTGTACGAGGTGCACTACGACGGCCCCGCGGTTGCCGCGGTCGAGCCCCGCTACCCCGACGTGCCATCCCGGGTCGAGAAGCGCACCATCGCCGACCTCGCCGACTGGCCCTACCCCAAGCACCAGCTCATCCCGCTGGTCGAGGTTGTCCACGACCGGCTGAACGTCGAGGTGTTCCGCGGCTGCACCCGGGGCTGTCGCTTCTGTCAGGCCGGCATGATCACCCGCCCGGTCCGGGAACGCCCCGCCGATCAGGTGCGCAGCATGGTCCGCGACGGGCTGCGCCGCAGCGGCTACGACGAGGTGGCGCTCACCTCCCTCTCCAGCGCCGACTTCTCCGGCATCGACGGTGTCGTCGCCGACCTCGTCGGCGACCAGGAAGGCACCGGCTGTGTCAGCCTGTCGCTCCCGTCGCTGCGCGTCGACGCCTTCACCGTCGGGCTGGCCAGCGAGATCCAACGAGTTCGCCGCACCGGTCTGACCTTCGCGCCCGAGGCCGGCACCTGGCGGCTGCGCTCGGTCATCAACAAGCTCATCACCGAAGACGACCTCTACGCCTCCGTCGACGCCGCCTACTCCCAAGGGTGGCGGCGCGTGAAGCTGTACTTCATGGTGGGGCTCCCCACCGAGATGGACGACGACACGCTCGGCATCGCGGAGCTGGCCCGCAACGTCGTCGCCATCGGCCGCCGGTCCACCCGGGCGGCGACGGCCACGATCTCGGTCGGCGGGTTCGTCCCCAAGCCGCACACGCCGTTCCAATGGTTCGGTCAGAACGACGCCCCCGAGCTCGGCCGAAAGGTCGGGCTGCTGCGCGACGCGCTGCGCCGCTCCGGCGCCCAGGTCCGCTGGCACGACCCGGCGGCCACGTTCGCCGAAGGGATCGCCAGCCGCGGCGACCGTCGCATCGGCCGGGTCATCGAGCGGGTCTGGCGGGCCGGCGGCACGTTCCAGGAATGGAGCGAGCGGTTCGACCTCGACCGCTGGGTCGACGCCATGGGCGCCGAGGGCCTCGACCCGCACTGGTACGTGACCCGTCACCGCCACCGCGACGAGGTGCTCCCGTGGGCCCACATCTCGGCCGGGCTCCACGAAGACTTCTTGTGGGACGACTGGCAGTCGGCCCTCGCCGAGCACGGGCTCCCCGATTGTCGCTGGACACCCTGCTACGACTGCGGGGTGTGCACCGACCATGCCCTCGAGCACGTCGTGGGATCCCCTGTTCCCCCCGCGGGTGGGAGCCAGGGGACCGGCCAGGACCTCTCGCGAGGCGGCGCGGTGCCGGTCCGGTTCCTGGAGGTTGCCCGTGCGCGGTGACGCCGGCCACCCGATCCGACTCGGCTTCTCGAAGCAGGGCAAGGTGCGGTTCGTGTCCCATCGGGACGTCGCCCGCGCCGTCGAACGCGCCATCCGCATCGAGGCGCTCCCCGTCGCGTTCACCCAAGGCTTCTCGCCCCGACCCAAGGTCAGTTTCGGGCTCGCCCTCGCCGTCGGCTACGAGAGCCGCGCCGAGTACCTCGACCTCGAGCTGCGCGACCCCATCGACCCCGCCGGCCTGCCCGAAGCGCTGTCCGCTGCGCTGCCCGACGGGCTCGACGTGACCGGCGCCGCGGCGCTGGCGCCTCGCGCCCCCGCGCTCCAAGAAGCCGTCACGACCGTGGGGTACGAGGTTCGGGTCGCCGACCTGGCCCCGGCCGCGCTCACCGACGCGGTCCGCCTCGCCCTCGCCGCCGAGACCCTGCCTGTGCCCACTACCCGCAAAGGCCGTGACGTGGTCGTCGACGTGCGTCCCGGCCTGGAACACCTCGAGGTCGCGGGCGAAGCACCCGCGGCGTCCCTCGCCGTCGAGCTCTCGACCCGGTCACGCGCCGCGCGACCGGCCGAGCTGCTGACGGCACTCCGAGTCCTCGCTGGGGTCGACGCCGGCGACGGTGAAGACCGGGTGCTCCGCACCCACCAATGGATCGAGCGCGACGGCGCGCGGCTGGAGCCGCTAGAAGCCGATCGTGCCCCGCTCGCCTCAGCCGAGGCGGGCCCGCGTGCGCTGGAGGCGTGCGCGTGACGAGCAAAGGATTACGACATGTCCGACGAACTCTCCCCGGAGGCCACCGCCTCCGAGCCTCGGCGCGACCCGACGTCCGCCGACCACCCCGCCGAGACCGGATCTGAGCCAACCGGATCTCGGGCCGCGACGCCCGCCGCGGCCAACGGTGACGACGCCGCTGCCGCGGCTCGTCGACGCCGCCGACGCGGCTCCCGTGGCGGCCGCAACCGCCGCAAGCCCGCCGCGACCGGGAGCGATTCCCGCCGCGACGACGGCCCGACCCCGTTCATCGAGGGCGGTCTCACCGACACCGACGCGGCCGCCGAGGCCCGCGACGACGCCGGGCTGACCGCCGACGCCGACGCGTCCCCGGGGAACGCCAAACCCAAGATCGGCGATAGTCGCCCCGCGCCACCCGCCACCGAGACGGCCCCGGCCACCACCTCGCCCGGGCGACGCCGCCGGCGCGGCGGGCGAGGCCGCAGCCGCACCGGTGCCGCCGCCGGCAGTGCCACCGCCACCGACGCGCCCACTGACGACGTGGTGCGCGCCGACCTCGGCCTCGGTGACGCCGTCGACCTCGAAGACCTCGACGACGCCCAGCGGGCCCGCCGCCGCGGCCGGACCCGCAAGGGCCGTCCCGCCGGGCGCTACCAGCTCCTCGTCCACGTCCGCCCGAACGCCCACACCCACATCGCGCTCCTCGAAGGACGCGTCCTCGTCGAGCACTCGGTGAGCACCCCCACCGACGCCGACACCTCCATCGACGGCAACATCTACCTGGGCCGGGTGCAGAACGTGCTGCCCGGCATGGAAGCCGCGTTCATCGACATCGGGACCCCCAAGAACGGGGTCCTCTACCGCGGTGACGTGTCCTTCGACAAGGACGAGGTGGAGGAGAAGCAGCCCCGCATCGAACGGCTCCTCAAACCCGGTCAGAGCATCGTGGTGCAGGTCACCAAGAACCCGATCGGCGCCAAAGGGGCCCGTCTCACCCAAGAGGTCAGCCTCGCCGGACGGTTCGTGGTGATGGTCCCGGGCCAGCCCGAGACCTACGGCATCTCCAAGCGCCTCCCCGACGACGAGCGCCGGCGTCTGCGCCGCGTCCTCGAAGGGCTCCGCCCACCCGACGCCGGACTCATCGTCCGCACCGCCGCCGAAGGCGCCGCCGACGAGGAGCTCGAACGCGACGTGCGACGCCTCCGCGAGCAGTGGGAGCAGATCTCGGCCCTCGCTGCCCGCTCGAAGCCCGGCCGGGTCCTGTACCGGGAGCCGCCGCTAGCGCTGCGGATCATCCGCGAGGAGTTCACCAAGGAGTACCGCGGCGTCCAGATCGACGACCGCGACCTCTACGAGGAGGTCCGCGCCTACATCGAGGCCGTGACCCCCGAGCTCGCCGAACGGGTCGAGTACTACGACGCCGAAGCCGAAGGACTGCCGATCTTCGAACGGTTCCACGTCAACGAGCAGCTCCTCAAAGCCCTCGACCGCAAGGTGTGGCTCCCGTCGGGCGGGTCGCTCGTCATCGAGCGCACCGAGGCCCTCACCGTCATCGACGTCAATACCGGCAAGAACGTCGGCTCCTCGAGCCTCGAAGAGACCGTGTTCCGCAACAACCTCGAAGCCGCGGAGGAAATCGCCCGACATCTGCGCCTCCGCGACATCGGCGGGATCATCGTCATCGACTTCATCGACATGGAGATCCGCAACAACCGGGAGCAGGTCCAGCAGGCGTTCCGCAACGCGCTCGCCCGCGACAAGACCCGCACCCAGGCGTTCGACATCTCCGAGCTCGGTCTCGTCGAGATGACCCGCAAACGCATCTCCGAAGGCCTCGTCGAATCGATGAGCGAGACCTGCGCCACCTGCCAAGGCCGCGGCTACCTCCTCGAGGAGAGCCTCCTCGAGGAGCTGCAGTAGAGTTCACCGGTCCCCTCGGAGGTGTGATGTACGCGGTGGTCCGCACCGGCGGCAAGCAATATCGGGTCGAGCCCGGCCAGCGACTGCAAGTCGAGCGGCTCGGGGTCGACACCGGCACCGACGTCGAGTTGGCCCCGGTCCTGTTCGTCGACGGCGACCGGGTCCTCGCCACTCCCGACCAGCTCGGCGCGACCCGGGTCGTGGCCCGTGTTGTCGAAGAAGGCCGAGGCAAGAAGATCCGAGGCTCCACCTACAAGTCGAAATCCAACCAGCGTCGCCGCTGGGGTCACCGCCAGGGGTACTCCCTGGTCGAGATCACCAAGATCGCCGCCGGCTAGCGAGGAATACCGATGTCAAAGAAGAAAGGTGCCGCGTCCTCCCGCAACGGCCGCGACTCCGCCGCGCAGCGTCTCGGCGTCAAAGTCGGCGCCGGCACCAACGTCCGGGCCGGGACGATCATCGTCCGCCAACGCGGCACCCGGTTCCACCCCGGCGACAACGTCGGGCGCGGCGGCGACGACACCCTGTTCGCCACCGCCGACGGCACCGTGCGGTTCGGGCACCGCCGAGGCCGCAAGCTGATCGACGTCGTCTCCGCCAGCTGACCCGCTGCGCCGCCAGCACCGCCCAAGTATCGGCGCTGACCGCGCCGCGCTGCTCCCTATCCTCGAGGCATGCCCCACTCCGCGTTCGTCGAC